>NZ_JBEXTX010000065.1:0-46372 GCF_040614175.1 Amycolatopsis sp. NPDC006131 | reverse complement strand
CGGAGTGGGGTGCGGTGCTCGGCTTCTGCCGGGAGTTGGGACGGGGCGGCCGGGGCGAGCAGCTCGCGCGGGCCGTCGCGGCGGGTGGGTCAGCAGTCGGGAATCGTCTCGGTGCAGATGGGCTGCTCGCCGTTGCTCGCGGTCTGCAGCAGCCGGTACAGGGTCTCGCGCTGGTCTCCGTCGAGTGCGCAGAACACTTCGTCCTCCACGGCGGCCAGCGCGAACTCCGCCTTGGCCAGCGTCTTCGCCCCGGCCTCTGTCAGCGAGACCGTGTGCCGCCTGCGGTCCTCCGGCGACCGCCGCCGCTCGACCAGCTGCTCGCGCTCCAGGTCGTTGAGCAGGCCGACGACATTCGTCCCGTCCATTTCCAGCGTGCTCGCCAGCGTCTGCTGCGAGATCCCGTCCCGGTCGCGCACCAGGGTCAGGGCCAGCAGGTGCCGCGGCCGCAGGCCCAGCGGCTCCAGCACGGTTTCCGAGCGCAGCCGCAGCCGGCGCGCCAGGTGGTCGATCAACGCGCCGACCCGGTGCGCGGGCTGGTTCACAACCGGCAGGGAGGCCACCTCGTCACTTTACCCAACCGAAGCGGCTATCGGTGTGCTATAGATAGTTTGCGTAACACCAATCAATATTGAAGGGCAAACCACCCATGGCACACCTACTGCACATCGACTCGAGCATCCGCGGCGAGGAGTCCGTCAGCCGCAGGCTGACCGCTCGTGCGGCGGAGGCCTGGCGCGCCGCGCACCCCGAGGGCACCGTCACCTACCGGGACCTCGCCCGGAACCCGGTTCCGCACCTCGGCGAGGCAGGCAACACGGCCCGCATGGTGCCGCCGGCGCAGCACACCGAAGCCCAGGCCGCGGCCTGGGCGCGCATGGAGGAGCTGATCGGCGAGATCAAGGCGGCCGACACCGTGCTGCTGGGCCTGCCGCTGTACAACTACGGCCCGCCGAGCGAGGTGAAGGCGTGGGTCGACCACCTGATCGTCCCCGGCCTGGCGTTCGACCCGGAGACCGCGCGGGGGCTGCTCGGCGACCGGGAGTTGATCGTGCTGGCCAGCCGCGGCGGCGGCTACGGCCCGGGCACCCCGCGCGAGGGCTGGGACCACGCCGAGCCGTGGCTGCCGCACGGGCTGTCCCTGACCGGTCTCGAACCTCGCGTGATCACCGCCGAGCTGACCCTCGCGCCGCAGAACCCGGCCATGGCCGACCTGATCCCGCTGTTCGAGCAGAGCCTCGCCACGGCGGAGAAGGAGATCGACGCCCTGTGGGTGCCCGCCGCGGCCTGATCGTGTGACCCGGACCGCACTTTCCGGGAAAAGTGCGGTCCGGCTGCAACCGCCACCCGTGGTGCGAGCATCTGCTCTTCGTGCACTTCGACGATTTCGCCCGCGAGCAGCTGCCGGGGCTGGTGCGGTTCGCGGCGGTCCTGACCGGGGATCCGGACCTGGCCCAGGACCTCGTGCAGGAGGCGCTGGTGCGGGCCCACGAGAAGTGGGCCCGGGTCGCCGAGACCGACCGGCCCGACCTGTACCTGCGGAAGATGGTCGTCAACGGGCACCTGTCGTGGCGGCGCCGCTGGTACCAGCGCGCGGTGCGGTCGGCCGCGGACCCGACGTGGTTCCGCGAGCCGCACACCGCCGACCCGGCCGGCCGGATCGCCGACGGCGCGCAGCTGAAGGAACTGCTGTCGGGGCTGAGCCGGTCGCAGCAGGCCGCCATCGTGCTCCGGTTCTACGAGGACCGCGACGACGACGAGATCGCGTCGGTACTCGGCTGCGCGGTGGGTACCGTGCGCAGTCACATCTCCCGCGGCCTGTCCGTGCTGCGGGTCCGCCTGGGCGCCGAGATGGAGGTGGCCTGACCATGTCCGAAATGCGGAATCTGCGGGAAGCGCTGAAGACCCGGGAGGCGCTCGCTCCTGATCCGGACGCGGTGCTCGCCGGGGCGCACGGCCGGATCCGGCGCAGGCGCGCCCAGCGGCGGATCGCCGGCGCGGCGGCCGCGGTGGCGGTGGTGATCGCCGGGGCCGGCGCCGGGATGACCGTGCTGCGCCCCTCGAACGAACCCGAGTCGATCGAGGCCGCCGCGGGGGCGACCGACCTCCCGGTGCCCGCGCCCGCGTTGCCGTTCACGGTCGGCGAGCTGCCGTCCGGGTTCGAGCTGAGCAGCTGGACCGTCTCCGGCAGCGCCGCGAGCGGCCGGTACAACGGCTACTACGGCAACTACCTGGAGATCAGCGTCGGCGACTTCCCGGACGCCGACGTCGGGGAGTCGGGCATCGTGACGGATCTGGCCGGCGGGGGGACACAGGCGAAGGTCCGCATCGCGCCGGACCGGGTGGTCTCGGTGCTGACCAAGACCTGGCAGATCCCGGACATCAACATGCTGCAGATCGCGCGGTCGGTCCGCCTCGTGCCGACGCCGGTGCACTCGATGCTGCGCAGCCTGCGCGCGCCGGCCGGGCTGACCGTCCGCCAGTGGAGCGGTGACGCGCGGTACGAGTACCTGACGCTGTGCCCGCACGAGGTGCCGGCGCAGTCTCCGGCCCGATCGGACGGGCGGTGCTACAACGTCTCCGTGAACGGCCCCGTGCCTCCCACCACGACCAGGGCCACGACGACGACCGATGTGCCTGCCCCGATGGTGGGGGTCAAGACGGTGCGCCGCATCCTCGACGGCGGCAAGGTTCTGATGGTCGACACCGAGCAGGGGCAGCAGGCGGTGGTGGAGGCGATCGCGGCGTCCGCGGTCGCCGGCTGACACGGGCCGCCGTCAGCTCCAGATGGTCACGTAGACCGGTGGCCGGAAGCGGGACGGCGGCACCCCGGCGCCGGGTGCGCGCATCACCTGCATCGCCGCCGGGGTGCCGAGGAAGTGCCGCAACGAGTTCGCCGCGGTGGAACACCGGTTGTGCGGCAACGTGGTCAGGTGCCAGTACTCCGTCCGCGGGGTGACCGGCGTCGGCAGCACGACCAGTTCGTGCCTGCGCCGCTGCGGCGCCACCAGGTGCTCGAAGGCCAGCGACACCCCGCTGCCGTTGGCCGCCGCCGACCACGCCGCCGTCTGGTTGGGGAAGACGCGGATGGCCGATTCCGGAACGGCCATGCGGCGCAACAGTTGTGCCGTCCCGCTGCCCGGGTCCGCGCCCGACGGGTCCACCAGCCACGGCCACTGCGCCGGGCCGCCGCGAGGCCGGAACCCAGGCGCCGCAACGGCGACGATGTTGCACCGGAACACCGGCTCGCTCTCCACGTCGCCGTCCAGGCGCGGCCCGAGCGCGGCGTCGGCGAGCCGGTTCGTGACCAGCACCGGCATCTCCGCCACCTGGGCCAGCCCCGCCGACGCGTCCACCGACTGGCCCGTTCGGCGCATGAACGCTTCGAGCAACGGATCCGCGACGAATTCCGCGATCGTGCTCGTGACCACGACGTGCATCCGTTCGGCTACGCCATTGGCCTCCCGAACGGCGGCATCGGCATCCGCCCCGAGGGCTACCATCTGTGTGGCGATCGGCAGCAGGCGGCTGCCGCCCGGCGTCAGCGTCATTCCGTTGGCAGTGCGCACGATCAGCTTGTCGCCGTGGTGCTGCCGCAGCGCGGCGAGCGCCTGCGACACCGCGGGTTCGCTGACGCCGAGGGTCCGGGCCGCGTCGGTCACCGAGCCGAGCCGGGCCACGAGGACGAAGGCGCTCAGCTGACCGAGCGTCATCTCACACCGGTCCGAATCACTTGAACAGCCTACATAAGTGATCCCTTAATCGGCCATTGTCGGTTTCCCCCACCGGGTGCACCCTGTGCCGAAAATCCATGCCCGGGGAGGGCGCATGCAAGTACCTGCGCAGTTCCAGTACGAACGAGCCACGAGCGTGGCCCACGCACTGAGTCTGCTGACGAAGTTCGGTCCGGAGAGCCGGATCGTGGCAGGCGGGCACAGTCTCATCCCGATGATGAAGCTGCGCCTGGCCCAGCCGCAGGCGCTCATCGACATCAACGACCTGTCCGAATTGGCCCGGATCAGCGTCGAGGACGGCACTTTGTGCGTCGGCGCCATGGTGCGTCACGCCGATCTGCTGTCCTCGGCGGTCGTGGGGGAGCACTTCCCGATCTTCCACGACGCCGAGCGGGTGATCGCCGATCCCGTGGTGCGCAACCGCGGAACGGTCGGCGGTTCGCTGTGCCAGGCCGCTCCGTCCGAGGACCTGTCGGCCGCGTTCGCCGCCGTCCGCGGTGAGGCGGTGATCGAGGGACCCGGCGGGCGCCGGGTCGTGCCGGTCCGTGAGTTCTTCACCGGTCCTTACCAGACCGTGGTGGGGGACAACGAAATGCTCGTGCAGCTGCGCGTGCCGATCTCCTCGTCCGCGTCGGCCTACGAAAAGGTCGAGCGCAGGGCGGGGGACTGGGCGGTCGCCGCGGCCGGCGCCGAGCTGCGGATCGAAGGCACGCAACTGGTTTCGGTCGGCATCGGGCTCACCGCGCTCGGGGCGCCGAACTTCCACGCGCCGGAGGCCGAGGAGTACCTGCTCGGCGGACCGGCGGTGGACGAGCGCTTCGCCGAGGCGGGCCGGATCGCCGCGCGGCACTGCGAACCGGTTCCGGACCAGCGCGGTCCCGTCGACTACAAGCGTCACCTCGCGGAGGTCCTCACCGTCCGCGCGCTGCACCGGGCCCGCACCCGTTGGCACGGCAACCACCGCCAGGAGGCCTGAACACATGGAGATCACGGTCACCGTCAACGGGCAGCAGCACACGCGGGACGTCGAACCCCGCCTGCTGCTCGTGCACTTCCTGCGCGACGAGCTGGGCCTGACCGGCACGCACTGGGGTTGCGACACGTCCAACTGCGGCACGTGCGTGGTGTGGCTGGACGAGGCGCCGGTCAAGTCGTGCACGGTCCTCGCGGTGATGGCCGACGGCCGTCGCGTGCGCACCGTCGAGGGGCTCGGCGACTCCACCGGGCTGGACCCGGTGCAGCAGGGCTTCACCGAATGCCACGGCCTGCAGTGCGGGTTCTGCACGCCGGGCATGATGCTGACCGCGCGCTGGCTGCTCGACCACCACCCCGATCCGTCCGAAGAGGACATCCGCGAGGCGATTTCCGGCCAGCTGTGCCGGTGCACCGGCTACGAGAACATCGTCAAGTCCGTCCGGTGGGCCGCCGAGCACGACACCGCTGCCGCAGCGGTCCCCGAGGAGAGCACTGTGGACAGTGCGGAGGTGTCCGCGTGACCACCACCGAGAACCACACCCCGATGGGGTTCGGGCGCATGCACCGCAAGGAGGACGCCCGGTTCATCCGCGGGCACGGGCAGTACGTCGACGACGTGAACCTGCCCGGGATGCTGCACGGCGCCGTGCTGCGCAGCCCGCACGCCCACGCGCGCATCGTGTCCGTCGACACGAGCGCGGCCGAGGCGCACCCGAAGGTGAAGGCCGTCATCACCGGCCAGACGCTGGAGGGGCTGAACCTCGCCTGGATGCCGACGCTCTCGCACGACGTGCAGGCCGTGCTGGCCACCGACAAGGTCCGGTTCCAGGGCCAGGAGGTCGCCTTCGTCGTCGCCGACGACCACTACGCCGCCCGCGACGCGCTGGAGCTGATCGACGTCGAGTACGAGCCGCTGCCGCCCGTCGTCGACGCCCGCCGCGCGCTGGCGCCGGACGCGCCGGTGATCCGCACCGACATCGACGGCAAGCGGGACAACCACATCTTCGACTGGGAAGCAGGCGACGCCGCGCGCACCGACGAGGTGTTCGCCCGCGCCGACGTGGTGTCCGCGCAGGACATGCTGTACCCGCGGGTGCACCCGGCGCCGATGGAGACCTGCGGCGCGGTGGCGCACCTGGACCCGATCACCGGGAAGCTCACCGTGTGGACGACCACCCAGGCGCCGCACGCGCACCGCACGCTGTACGCGCTGGTGGCCGGGCTGCCCGAGCACAAGATCCGGGTCATCTCGCCGGACATCGGCGGCGGGTTCGGCAACAAGGTCGGCATCTACCCGGGTTACGTGTGCGCGGTGGTCGGCTCCATCGTCACCGGCAAACCGGTGAAGTGGGTGGAGGACCGCTCGGAGAACCTGATGAGCACGTCCTTCGCCCGCGACTACCACATGCACGGCGAGATCGCGGCCACCGGCGACGGGAAGATCCTCGGGGTGCGCGTCAAGGTGCTCGCAGACCACGGCGCGTTCAACGGCACCGCGCAGCCGACGAAGTTCCCCGCCGGGTTCTTCAGCGTCTTCACCGGTTCCTACGACATCGAGGCGGCGCACTGCGCGGTCACCGGCGTCTACACCAACAAGGCGCCCGGCGGCGTCGCCTACGCGTGCTCGTTCCGCATCACCGAAGCGGTCTACCTGGTCGAGCGGCTGGTCGACGTGCTGGCCTACGACCTCGGGATGGACCCGGCGGAGCTGCGGATGCGCAACCTGCTCAGGCCGGAGCAGTTCCCGTACGTCAGCAAGACCGGCTGGGAGTACGACTCCGGCGACTACCCGCGCGCGCTGAGCCAGGCGATGGACATCGCCGGCTACGCGGAACTGCGGGAGGAGCAGAAGCGGCGCGCGGCGACCGGTGACGGGCCGCTGATGGGCATCGGCATCAGCTTCTTCACCGAGGCCGTCGGCGCGGGGCCGCGCAAGCACATGGACATCCTCGGGCTGGGCATGGCCGACGGCGCCGAGCTGCGCGTGCACCCGACCGGCAAGGCCGTGCTGCGGCTGTCCTGCCAGAGCCAGGGGCAGGGCCACGAAACGACGTTCGCGCAGATCGTGGCCGAGGAGCTGGGCATCTCGCCGGACGACATCGAGGTCGTGCATGGCGACACCGACCAGACGCCGTTCGGCCTCGGCACCTACGGGTCCCGGTCGACGCCGGTGTCCGGCGGGGCGACGGCGGTGGTGGCGCGTCGGGTCCGCGAGCGGGCCAAGATCGTCGCCTCGGCGATGCTGGAGGTGAGCCCGGACGACCTGGAGTGGGAGAAGGGCCGCTGGTTCGTCCAGGGCGACCCGGACTCCGGCAAGACCATCCAGGAGATCGCGCTGGCCGCGCACTCCGACCTGGAACTGCCCGACGGCGTCGAGGGGCACCTGGACGCGACGTGCGTCTACAACCCGCCGAACCTGACCTACCCGTTCGGCGCCTACATCTGCGTCGTCGACGTCGATCCCGAGACCGGGCAGGTGAAGGTGCGCCGGTTCGTCGCGGTCGACGACTGCGGCGTCCGGATCAACCCGATGATCGTCGAGGGCCAGGTGCACGGCGGGCTGGCCGAGGGCATCGGCATGGCGCTGATGCAGGTGATGGCGTTCGACGAGGACGGCAACCACCTCGGCGGGTCGTTCATGGACTACCTGATCCCCACGGCCGTGGAGTGCCCGTCGTGGGAGCTGGGCGAGACGGTGACCCCGTCGCCGCACCACCCCATCGGGGCCAAGGGCATCGGCGAGTCCGCGACCGTCGGCTCGCCCGCGGCCGTGGTCAACGCGGTGCTCGACGCGCTCAAGCCGTACGGGGTGCGGCACGCGGACATGCCGCTCACCCCGGCGGCCGTGTGGCGCGCGTCGCAGAATCGTCCACTCCGGACAGATTTGGCGATCACGTGATGAACGGACAGGAGTTGCGGGCGCACGCGGAGTCCCTGCGGGCGGGCCGGACGCCGTTCGTGCTGGCGACGGTGGTGCGGGCGCAACGCCCCACCAGCGCGAAACCCGGCGACTGCGCGCTGGTGCTCGCCGACGGGACCATCGAGGGTTTCGTCGGCGGGTCCTGCGCCGAGTCGACCGTGCGACAGCAGGGGATCCGGCTGCTGCTGACCGGCGAGTCGGCGCTGCTGCGGATCCAGCCCGGCGCGGGCGAGCAGGTCGAGGAGGGGGTGGTGACGGTCGGGAACCCGTGCCTGTCCGGCGGCGAGCTGGAGATCTTCCTCGACGCGCAGATGCCGCCGCCGCTGGTGGCGATCCACGGTGACGGGCCGATCGCGCGGGCGCTGGCGTCGGTCGGCCGCGTGCTCGGCTACGAGACGCGGGTGGGCGCCGAGCTGTCCGACGACACGTTCGCGGTGATCGTGGCGTCGCACGGCCGGGACGAGGAACGCGTGCTGGAGGCGGCGGTGCGCGCGGACGTGGCCTACATCGGCCTGATCGCCAGCGAGAAGCGCGGCGCGGCGGTGCTGGAGCGGCTGGGGCTGGCCGAGCCCGGCCGCATCCACACCCCGGCCGGCCTGCCGATCGGGGCGCGGACGCCGGCCGAGGTCGCGGTGTCGGTGTACGCGGAGCTGATCGCGACCCGCCCGCGCCCGCCGCGGCGCCCGGCCGAGGACGTCGAGGTGGCCGCCGAGGCGGTCGACCCGGTGTGCGGCATGAGCGTCGCGATCACGCCGGAGTCGGTGCAGCTGCCCTACGGCGGGCGGCGGTACTACTTCTGCGGGGCCGGGTGCCGTCACGCGTTCGCCGACGAACCGGGCAGGTACACCGGTGACGCCTGAGACGGTCGGCGATCTCGCCGAGCGCCTCGGCGCCGCCGGGTACCTCACCGACGACGCGCTGGCCACCGCCCTGTTCCTCGCGGTCCGGATGCGGCAGCCGATCCTGCTGGAGGGCGAGCCCGGTGTCGGCAAGACGCAGGCGGCCAAGTCGCTGGCGGCGGCCATGGACACGCCGCTGATCCGGTTGCAGTGCTACGAGGGACTGTCCTCTTCGGACGCGCTGTACGAGTGGAACTACCCGCGCCAGCTGCTCGGGATCCGGCTGGCCGAGTCGCGGGGCGAGTCGCTGGCGGAGGCCGACCTCTTCGCCGACGACTACCTGCTGGCGCGGCCGTTGCTGGCGGCGATCACGCACCCCGGCCCGCGCCCGGCGGTGCTGTTGATCGACGAGGTCGACCGCGCCGACGACGAGTTCGAGGCGTTCCTGCTCGAACTGCTGGCCGAGTCGGCGGTGACGATCCCGGAGCTGGGGACCCGGCGCGCGGTGGTGCCGCCGGTGGTCGTGCTGACCTCCAACCGGACCCGCGAACTGCACGACGCCCTCAAGCGGCGGTGCCTGTACCACTGGATCGCGCACCCGGAGGTGGCGCAGGTGGCGGCCATCATCCGGTTGCGGGTGCCGGGCGCGGCGGACTGGCTCGCCTCGCGTGTGGCGTGGGCGGTGGGGCGGATGCGCGGGTTCGGGCTGTACAAGCCGCCGGGGGTCGCGGAGGCGATCTCGTGGGCCTCGGCGCTGCAGGTGCTCGGTGTGTCGGTGGTGGACGGCCCGGCGGTGGAGCGGACGCTGAGCGCGGTGCTCAAGTACGAAGAGGACCGCGCGGTGGCAGTGGAGCGGCTGGCGGAGGTGGTTGGTGAGTGAGGCTGGCGGCCCGGCGGTGGAGTGGCTGGTGGAGGTGGTCGGGAAGTCAGCCCGTTGGCCTGGCCGTGGTGCGGACGTTCAGCGCGGTGCTGTAGTACGAGGAGGACCGCGCTTGTGGTCAGTGAGCCTGGCGGCCCGGCGGAGGAGCGTCTCGCGGAGGTGGTCGGTGAGTGAGCCCAGGTCCGCCGGTGGTGCCGCGTGAGTGACCTGGCGGAGCTGGCGGCGCGGCTGTGCGAGCGGCTGCGATCCGCCGGCCTCGCGGTCGGCGCGGATCGGGCCGCCCGCTTCGCCCGGGCGGTGATGCTCGTGTCGCCGCAGCGCACGCGCGAGCTGTACCTGTGCGCGCTGGCAACCCTCACCTCGTCCCCGGCCGACGAGCAGGTCCTGGCCCGGGTGTTCGTCACCGTCTTCCCCCTGCCCGAGGCCGGCGCCGGCGGGGCCTTCAGCGCTGGGGAATCGACGGGGCCGTCGCGGGAGGTGCGGGCGCCCACCGCGGGCAGCGCGGCGGACCGGCTGGCGACACGCGACTTCGGCACGCTCGAACCCGCGGAGCTGGCGCAGCTGCGGGCCGCGATGAGCGAGTTCCGGCTGGCGACCCCGCTGCGGCGGTCGCGGCGGAAGCGGGTTTCGCCCGGCGGGCGGCGTGCTGACCTGCGGGAGACGTTGCGCGTGGCGCGCCGGACCGGGGGCGAGCCGGTCCGGTTGCGGCGCTGGGTGTCGCGCGAGAAGCCGCGGAAGCTGGTCGTGCTGTGCGACATCTCGGGGTCGATGGAGCCCTACGCGCGGGCCTTGCTGCAGCTCCTGGTGTGCGCCGCGGGTGGCGCGCGGGCCGAGGTGTTCACGTTCGCGACCCGTCTCACGCGGCTGACCCGGGTGCTGCGGCGGACGCCGTCGGCGGCGCTGGCCGACGCCGGGCGGGAGGCGCCGGACTGGTCGGGCGGCACGAAGATCGGTGATTCACTCGGCGAGTTCTTGGATACCCATGGCGTGCGCGGGATGGCGCGCGGAGCGGTGGTGGTCGTCCTGTCCGACGGGTGGGAGACCGGCAGCCCCGAGCGGCTGGGCCGCGAAATGGCCCGGTTGTCGCGGCTCGCGTACCGGATCGTGTGGGCCAACCCGCGCACGGCCAGCCCGCGGTTCCGGCCGTCGACCGGCGGGATGGCGGCGGCGTGGCCGTACTGTGACGCCGTCGTCAGCGCCCACCGGCTGGATGCGATCGAAGATCTGCTGACCGCCATCGCCGGTTACTCCGGGCGGGATTAGGGTAGCCTAACCGCAGACGCTGAACGGGAGTGAGGAGCGGCGTATGGCAGGCAAGTCCCGGCCGGCGGTCCGGCTGCGGGTGCTGCGCACCCAGCGGCTGACACCGCACATGATCCGCATCGTCGCCGGTGGACCAGGGCTGGCCGATTTCCAGCCGAACGAGTTCGCCGACGCGTATGTGAAGATGCTGTTCCCGCAGGAGGGTGTGGAGTACCCGACGCCGTTCGACATGGGCGTCATCCGCGCCGAGATGCCGCGCGAGCAGTGGCCGGTGATGCGGACCTACACCGTGCGCTACTACGACCCGCGTGCCGGCGAGCTGGCGCTGGACTTCGTGCACCACGGCGACCAGGGGCTCGGCGGCCCGTGGGCGGCGGCCGCCCAGCCGGGGGACGAGCTGCTGCTGGCCGGCCCCGGTGGCGCCTACGCCCCCGGCGAGGAGGCCGACTGGCACCTGCTGGTCGGCGACGAGAGCGCCCTGCCCGCGATCGCGGTGGCGCTGGAGATGATGCCGGCCGGCGTGCCGGTGCGGGTGTTCGTCGAGGTGGCGGACCCGGCGGAGGAACAGCCGCTCGCCACCAAGGGGGACGCGCAGATCCAGTGGCTGCACCGTTCCGCCGGGGACGACCTGGTGGCCGCCGTGCGCGCGCTGGAGTTCCTGCCCGGCACGGTGCAGGCCTTCGTCCACGGCGAGGCCGGTTTCGTCCGGGAGTTGCGCCGGTACCTGCTCGGCGAGCGCGGGATGCACAAGGACCTGCTGTCGATCTCGGGCTACTGGCGCCGGGGCAAGACGGACGAGGAGTGGCGGGCGGAGAAGGCCGCGGAGCGCGCCGCCGAGGAGGCCGCCGGCCGTTCGTGACGGTCAGCGGCGGGCGCTGGTGGCGGGCTGCACCGGCCGTTCGTGGCGGGTTGCGGCGGCCGCTCGCGACGGCCTGCGGCGGCCGTTCGTGGCGGGCTGTGATGGCTGCTCGTGATGGGCTGCGCCGACAGTTCGTAACGGACTGCGCCTGCCGTTCGTGGCGGGTCGCGCGGGTCGTTCGTGAGGGGCTGCGCCGGCCGTTCGTGAGGTGCTGCGCCCGGCGCTTGTGGCGGGCTGTGCCTGCCGTTCGTGGCGGGTAGCGCCGGCCGCTTGTGGCGGGGTTGCGGCGGCCGTTCGTGACGGGCTGCGCGGGCCGGTTACGCCGGGTGGTTGCGAGGCCGGCCGGCCCGTCGGCTATTCTCTTTCCCGGCGCCGGAACCCCGACGCCACACGCGGACGTAGCGCAGCTGGTAGCGCATCACCTTGCCAAGGTGAGGGTCGCGGGTTCGAATCCCGTCGTCCGCTCCACGCGCGATTAGCTCAGCGGGAGAGCGCTACCTTGACACGGTAGAGGTCACTGGTTCAATCCCAGTATCGCGCACCACAGTCCCTTGTGGACATCGGTCTTTCCGGGAACGGCTGCCACGCTTGAGCGCGGCAGTCGTTTCTGTTTTCAGTCCTCCGGCGCGATCGCCAGGTTCACCCTGTGCAGCCGGCACAGAGCCGTGCCCACCGCGACTCGATCATCTGTCCGGTCCGGCGGGCCGGAAGCGTGTGCGGCCCGGTCACTGCAGGCCCACGGCCTCGCCGGTGACAGGCGCTGCCGCGCCGCGGCACTTCGGCGCCGAAACCGTCCTGAAGCCGCGGTGAAACCGGCCGCCCGCACGCTGCGATCATGGAACAGGACGAACTCACCTCGCTGCCCACCGCCCGTCCCACCGGCTGCCCCTTCGACCCGCCCGCCGAACTGGGCGAGATCCGGGCGCTGCGGCCCCTCGTGCGCATGGCATACCCCGACGGGCACCGCGGCTGGCTGGTCACCGGTCACGCCCAGGCCCGCGCCGTGCTCGGCGACTCGCGGTTCACCTCGCGGTACGAGCTCATGCACTACCCGCTGCCCGGCCTGGACGGCGACATCCCGCCGGCACCGGTCGGCGACCTCACCGGCATCGACGCGCCCGAGCACACCCGCTACCGCAAGCTGCTCGCCGGGAAGTTCACCGTCCGCCGGATGCGCCAGCTCACCGGGCGGGTCGAAGAGGTCACCGCCGAGCACCTCGATGCCATGGCGCAGCACGGGCCCTCGGTGGACCTGGTCCAGGCCTACGCGCGCCCAGTGCCCGCAGTGATGATCTGCGAGCTGCTCGGCGTGCCCTACGCCGACCGCGAGTTCTTCCACACCCAGGTGACGGCGCTGATGGCCCCGAAGAGCACGCCGGAGGAGCAGTTCGCCGCGTACGGCGCGCTGCAGGACTACCTGCGTGACCTGGTGCGGGACAAGCGCACCGAGCCCACCGACGACGTGCTCGGCGACCTCACCACGAGCGACCTGAGCGACGAGGAACTGTCCGGCATCGGCACGTTCCTGCTGGGCGCCGGCCTGGACACCACCGCCAACATGATCGCGCTGGGCGCCTTCGCGCTGCTGCGCCACCCGGACCAGCTCGCCGCGCTCCGCGACGACCCTGCCCTGGCGGACAGCGCGGTCGAAGAGCTGCTCCGTTACCTGACCATCGCCCACACCGGTGTCCGGGCCGCGCTGGAGGACGTCGAGCTGGACGGGCAGGTGATCCGGGCCGGCGAGACGGTGACCATCGCCGCGAACGCCGCCAACCGCGACCCGGAGCGGTTCCCGGAGCCGGACACGCTCGACCTGCGCCGGCATGCCGCCGGGCACTTGGCTTTCGGCCACGGCATCCACCAGTGCCTGGGACAGCAGCTGGCCCGCGTCGAAATGCGCGTCGCCATCCCCGCGCTCTTCGCCCGGTTCCCGACGCTGCGCCTGGCCGTCCCGGCCGACGAGGTGCCACTGCGGCACGACATGAACATCTACGGCGTGCACCGGCTGCCGGTCAGCTGGGATTGATCAGTGGCACAGTGACGGATGCGTAGCCGAGTGGGCGCCACGTATTCAGCGCGAGCGTGGTGGTGTTGAGCTCGAGGGTGGCGTTTCCATGGGGCACGGCGCTGGCGAGCATCGTCGCGGCGGGCGGGCGGGGTGTTTCATCGGCCTCCTCAGAAGACAGTGCCCGCGTCCTGGGCGACGATCTCGTCCAGGGCTCGTTCGGCGACGGCGGCGATGGTCATGGACGGGTTGCACGCGGCGGTGTTGCCCGGCATCAGGGCGCCGTCGAGCACGTAGAGTCCGCGGTGGCCCAGGACGCGGCCGGCGAGGTCGCAGACCGTGCCCATCGACGCGCCGCCGAGGGGGTGCCACGTGCTCGGCACGAGCGTCGTGGTGTTGAGCTTGACCGCGGCGGCTCCGCCGATGTCGGTGATCCGCTCGTGGATGCGCTGCGCCACCTTGGCGTCCGCGTCGCCCGGCCACTGCAGCACGGCGTCGTCCTTGGCCGGGTCGTAGACGAAGTGGCCACGCCCCGCGCTCACGCCGTAGCCGACGAGCATCGTGGTGCGCAGGTTCGGCAGCGGCGGGATGGACGCCTGGATGACCGTGTTGGCCAGTGCCGGGTCGTCCCACTCCTTGCTGCCGTAGATGACCGGGCCGCCCTGCGGGGAGCCGAAGTCGTCGGCGAGGCTGGTCCACGTGTAGATCTGGTCGCCGTTGGAGCCCCAGTTGGTGCCGAGGCCGTCCGGCAGGTCCGGGATCCCGCCGGTGGCCCCCGCGCGCATCAGCAGCTTGGTGGTGTTCGCCGTGCCGGCCGCCATCACGAGCGCGTTCGCGGTGAGGACCTTCTTTTCGAGCACCACGCCGCCCGTGTTGATCCGGTCGACGTGGATCAGCCAGCGCCCGTCGGGAGCCATCGCCACATCGGTGACGTTGTGCAGGGTCGCGACGGTGCAGCGGCCGGTGGCCTCGGCCGCCGCGAGGTAGGTGACGTCGACCGAGTGCTTGCCGCCGTTGTTGACGCCGAACGCGCAGTCGCCGTTGGTATAGGACGGTTTCATCTCGCCCTTCAGCTCGCGGAGGGCGTAGCTCCAGTCGATCGGCATCGGGATCTTTTCGACCGAGTGGCCCGCCGCCCGGGCGTTGCGGGCGAAGATCCGCGCCGCCGCGTAGGTCGGGCTGGCGATCAGCTCGTCCGGCGCGGTGGCGATGCGCAGCATGCTCGCCACCCGCGGGTAGTACACCTGGGCCATGCGCGCGTAGTCGAGCTGCTCGGGGAAGTTGGCGTTGAACACCTCCTCCGTCGGCTGGAGCGTCATGCCCTGGTAGACCAGTGATCCACCGCCGACGCCGGCCGCGCACATGATGTCCATGCCGTTGCCCGGCACGCGTTCCAGCAGCCCGGTGTAGCGCTCGAACGGGAACGACACGAGCCCGAACAGGTTGGGCTCGGAGCCGAGCCAGAAGATCCGCTTGTCCGGCGCGGTCGGGTGGGGGAAGGTCTCGGCGTTCGGCCCGGTTGGCCAGCGGATGCCGCGTTCGAGGACGTGCACGGGCACCCCGGCCTGCGCCAGCCGCAGGGCGGTCACGCCGCCGCCGAAGCCGGAGCCGATGACCACCACCCGGTGCTCCTCGCGGGTGACCGGCACGCGGCTCGCGGACGCGGCGCCCGGCAGGACGGTCAGGCCCGTGGCGGCGGCCGCCCCCTTGATCACGGTGCGGCGGCTCAGCGCGGGCATGGGTCCTCCGTTGCGGTCGGTGCGGGATTCGGTGACGGGCGGGAGTTTAGGGAGGTGAACCGAGACATGGAACGATTTGCGGATCTCACTACTCGCCAGTAGCATCCGGCTGATGCGAGGTCGCCGGAGTTGAGCCCGCACCGCAGCGACGCCCTGCGCAACCGCGAGACGATTCTGCGCGTGGCCGACGAGGCGTTCGCGGAGGGCGTGGACGTCGTCCCGCTCGCGGAGATCGCCCGCCGGGCGCGCCTGGGCCGCGCGACGGTCTACCGGCACTTCCCCGACCGCCGCGCGCTCGGCTTGGCAGTGGCGGCGCAGCAACTGCGGGCGCTGCGCCGGATGGTGAAGCAGCAGGAAGCCGCACCCCGTCCGTTCCGCGAACTGCTGGCGATGGTGCTGGCCATGCAGGTGTCCCGGCGTCCGCTGGTCCGCCTGTTCCGGGAGCTGCCGGTGCGCTACCAGCAGCAGAAGGCGGACGCGTTGATCACGATCCTGACCCCGGCTTTCCGGCGCGCGCAAGCCGATGGGCAGCTGCGCGCGGACGTGCAGCCGACGGACCTGTTGCTGGTGTTCGAAATGGTGGAAGCGGCGGTCGCGGCGGGATCGGCCGCTGTGCACGGGGACGGCGCCGTGCGGCGGGTGGTGGATGTCGTGCTGGATGGGTTCTTCGCGGTGGCGCCGGTGCGTTGAGCGGCGCAGATCGCACGCCGTTGCCAAGATCGCCGGTGCGGCACGGAATGATCGTGGACTGCTGCGAGGTCATGGTCTTCCTTCTGTCCTTTGTGGCTTCGGTTCCGCTGATCAGTTTAGGAGGGCGAAAATCGTCGCACATCTACCGAAAGACAGATCTTTGCGGCTCTCACCGCACCACGCCGCGCACCCCTTCCGGCCAGTCCAGCGGAACTCCGAGCTTTGCCAGGCGGGCCTGGAAGTCCGCCAGCAGACCGGGCCGCGCGCGCACCGCTCGCGGGGGTACTCCGTTCTCCAGCGCGAACGCCGCCAGCGCTCCGGCCGCCTCGCCGGTGTTCCACTCCACCGGGTGCAGCCGGTAGCAACCGTTCGTCACGTGCGTCACCCCGAGGCACTTTCCGCCCGCCAGGAGGTTTTCCACCCGCACCGGCAGCAGCGCGCCGAGCGGGATCTGGAACGGGTGGCAGGCGATGTCGAGGTACCCGCGGCCCCCGGTGCTCGGGTGCAGGTCGATCCGGTAGCAACCGATCCCCACGCTGTCGGCGAACTGCTCGGCCTGCCCGATCCCGGCACGCGCCTCCACGCCGACGTGCTGCTCCAGCACCGTGAACTCGGCCCGGATGCGGCGGCTCTCCCGCACGTACGGGGCGAGCGCCAACCCATCCGCGGTGCCCAGCGGCTCCCCGGCCAGGCGCAGACCGGGATACCCCGCCTCGGTCTGCAGCCAGTGCACGAACGACAACGTCAGCGACCGCGCCTGCGCCAGCCGCGCCGCCCGCTCCTCCGGCGCCACCCCGGTCACCGGCGCCAGCCAGTAGTCGATCTGCGGCCAGTTCACCAGCGTCACGTCCGGCCGCGGCGGGTCCCACAACCGTCCACTCCGGATCCGCCGGAACCGCCACAGGTCCTGTCCCTCGCCGAACAACGGGCGGCTCAACGGCTCGCCAGTCTCCGGCTCCTGCGTGGTCCACCCCAGCTGCGGGCCGGGCCAGAACGGCGCCCGGTAACCACGCCAGAAGTCGTAGTCGTCGGGACGCGGCACGACGTGCGAGCCGTCCGGGTCCCACTCCAGCGCGGCGCACCAGGTGAGCGCCTGCTGGTCGAACGGATCGGCCGGCCCGTCCAGCGCGTGCGGCTCGCCCGTCTCGTCCGCGCTCTCCGAGCCGAGCACGTGCTCACACCCCGCCAGCGGCAGGACATCGCCCTCTTCGGTCGCGTCGATCACGTACGACGCGCTCAGCGACACCACACCCTCCGGCGACGTGAACTCCACCGCGTCCACGCGGTCGCCCGTCGTCACCGCGCCGACCGGCGTGTGGTGGTACCGGATCTCCAGGTTCCCCGCGCGCACCAGCGGCGCGAGCAGCTCGTCCAGCACCTCGCCCACGACCACCGGCTCCGCGCACAGCGCGCTCACCCAGCCCTCGCCCGGGTTCAGCTCCCGCACCGCGCGCGCCTCGGCGCCCAGCCGGGGGTCCGCCCGGTACCGGTCCCGCACCCGGGACCGCATCAGCCGGTACGACTGGGTGGCCCCGAACGTCTCCACCCACGCGTTCTCGTCAGGCGGCACCGCCTGCGTGGTCAGCTGGCCGCCGAGCCGCCCGGTCGCCTCGGTCAGCACCACCCGCCTGCCGAGCATCGCCGCCGACAGGGCCGCGGCCACCCCGCCGCAACCGCCACCGACGACCAGCACCTCGCAGTCGGAACGCATTGCCCTCCCTCTCACTTCACGCCCGTCTGGGCGAGGCTTTCGGTGATCTGCCGCCGGGCCACCAGGTAGGCGATCACCAGCGGCACGGTCGAGATCGCCGTCGCCGCCATCTGCGGTCCCCACAACGGGTTTCCGCTGGTGTCGGTGAGCGCGGTCAGCGCGAGCGGCACCGTGTACAGCTCGCTGCGGTTGACGAACACCAGTGGTTCCAGGAACGAGTTCCAGCTGTACAGGAACGCGATGATGCCGATCGTGCCGAGCATCGGGCGGGTCAGCGGCAGGATCAGGTGCCAGAGGATCCGCGCGCGACCCATCCCGTCGATCATCGCCGCCTCCTCCAGCTCGACCGGGATCGACTGGATGAACTGGCGCATCAGGAAGATCCCGGTCACCCCGGTCGCGCCGAACACCGGCAGCGCCAGCAGCGGCACGTGCGTGTCGGCCAGCCCGAGGTCCTTCATCAGGGTGAAGTTCGGGATCAGCGTGACCTCGACCGGCAGCATCAGCGCGCTCAGGAACAGGAAGAAGATCACGTTGCGGCCGGGGAAGCGCAGCCGCGCGAAGGCGTAGCCGGACAGCAGCGACAGCGCGCACGTGAACAACGCGACCAGCACGGCGATGTACAGGCTGTTGTAGATCTGCCGGGCGAACGGCTGGAACGCGAAGACGTCCCGGATGTTGTCCAGCGTGATGTCGCGGGGGATGAGCTGCGGCGGCGACGCGAGCACGTCCCCGGGCAGCTTCAGCGCGCTGGTGATCATCCACAGGAACGGGAACACCAGCGGCACGCACAGCACCACGAGGAAGGCGTACCGCAGTACCCGGCTACTCACTGTGCACCCACTTCCTGCGCGCCCACCACTGCGCCGCCACCAGGAGCAGCGTCAGTCCGAAGAGGACGACGGCGATCGCGCTCGCGTAACCGGTCCGGAACAGCTGGAACGCCTGCTCGTACAGGTAGTAGGCGAGCACCGACGTCGCGTGCGCCGGCCCGCCGTGCGTCATCAGCTGGATGTAGTCGAACACCTGGAACGACCCGATGAACGTGATCAGCACGACCACCAGCGTGGTGGGCGCGATCAGCGGCAGCACGATGTGCCTGGTCACCCGCCACTCGCTCGCGCCGTCCAGTCGTGCCGCCTCCAGGGTCTCCGACGGCATGTTGCGCAGGGCGGCGAGGAAGATCACGGCCTTCAGCCCGACCGTCTTCAGCGCCGCCACCACGGTCACCGCCACCAGCGACGGCTGGGCCTCGAACAGCCAGTTCGGGCCGGTGATGCCGAAGACCGAGAGGAACTCGTTGACCCCGCCGCCCTTGCCCTGCAACAGGAACCGCCACACCAGCGCCCACGCCGCCTGCGAGGTGATGACGGACAGGAAGGCGAGCGTGAGGAACACCTCGGCTCCCGGCGGGCGCCGGTGGAGCACGAGCGCGAGGCCGAGCGACAACCCCACGTTGATCACCACGAGCCCGAGCGCGAACACCCCGGTGACCGCCAGCGAGTGCCAGAACGTGGCGTCCCCGGTGAGCAGTTCCCGGTAGTTCTCCCAGCCTGCTGGTTTCGACACGCCCGAACGCAGGTCCGTGTGGGTGAACGACAGGACCACGACGGACACCAGCGGGACCAGCACGAACAGCGTGAACCCGATCATCTGCGGGGTGATGAGCAGGTAACCGGTCAGCGTCTCGCGGACGCGTCGCCGTGCGACCACGATCCCTCCCTAACTCTTCTCGCGCAGCAGCGGGCCGACCTCGCCGCACAGCTCGGACAGCGCCTGAGGCACGTTCGCGCCTGGTGACCACAGCTCGTCGAACACCGGCTGCGCCGCGGTCTTGATCTCCGGCCACGTCGGCGGGTACTGGAACGCCTGCCCCTCGGTGATGCCGGGCACGAGGATGCTCGTGATCGCGTCCGGCGGCAGTGCGCTCCCGGCGTAGACCTGCGTGGCGTCGGCGAGCACGGACTGGCGCGGCGGCGGGAAGAACCGGGCGAGCTCACGCATCGAGCGTTCGCTGGTGAGGAACTTGAGGAACTCGATCGCCAGGTCCCGGTGCGGCGCCTGCTGGAACACCACCAGCCCGGCCTGCCCGGTCACCTGCGGCTGCCCACCGGGGCCGGCGGGGAGCGGGGCGAAGCCGTACTGGAACTTCGCGCCCTTCAGCTGGGACAACCGGGAGAGCTGGGTGATCGTCAGGGCCGCGTTCCCGGCGTAGAAGTCCGCCTGCGCGCCGGGCGGCACCGCGGTGCCGTCGGTGAACGCCATGCGGTGCAGGGTGTCGATGGCCCGCACGGCATCCGGCGAGTCCATTGTGCACTGATCGCTCGAAGAGAAGCGCGCGCCGTAAGCCCGTAGCAGCGGGTCCAGCGTCGGCCACGACACCGGCAGCGGCCCGTACAGGCTGCCTTCGTTGCTCTGGAACACGTAGCTGCCGCCCGGCAACGTCGGCTGCAGCTCGCGCGCGAGGGCGGCCAGCCGGTCCCACGTCCACTCGCCACGCGCGGCCAGCTCGGCGGGTTCGGGCAGACCGGCGCGGGCGAAGAAGTCCCGGTTGTAGACCACGAAGAACGGGCTGGTGGAAAACGGCACCCCGTACACCGCGTCGCCGTTCCGCCAGTTCGTGAACGCGCTCGGCACGAAGTCGCCCAGCCGGTAGGCGGGGTCGGCGCGCAGGGCGGGCCCGACGTCGGCGAGCACCTCGGTGGCGGCCATGCCGACCGCGTCCGGCGCGCCGAGCCAGCCCAGGTCCGGCGGGTCGCCACCGGCCAGCCGGACGGACACCTTCGTCGTGTAGTCGGCCTGCGGCACCGTCTGGATCCGCACCGGCGTCCCGCCGTGCTGGGCCGAGAACTCCCCGGCGAGCCGGTTGAGCAGGCCGAGCTGCTCCTGGTTGGACGTCCAGACCGTCATGGTGACGGTGTCGGCGCCGGCTCGGTCGCCGATCCCGCAGGCCGCGGTCAACGCGACCGCGGACACGGCGAACAGGCGCCCCCATCGCTTTCTCATGCAACCTCTCCGTTGGGGTCGGCAGTGTCAGGCGCGGGTGAGCGTGGTCCCCTCGCGCTGCGGGCAGTCGACGGTGCTGATCGCAGTGCCGCCACCGTCCAGCGCGGCGAGCAGTTGTTCGAGCGCGCGGCGGCCGACCAGCCGGCCGGGGATGCCGTAGCCGGACCAGAAGTCGTCTTCGCTCTCCTCGGAGATCCCGGCGACCGCGATCGGCAAGTCCGCGGCCACCGCGCGCACCGCCTCGGCGTAGTCGACGTTCTCCGCGACCACGGCGGTGACCCCGCTTTCGCGCAGTTCCCGCACGAAGGCGGGGGAGATCTCGTCGAGCTTCGGGAAGGACTCCGACACCGTGAGGTCGCCGTCGCGCAGCCCGGCGAGCCGGTCGGCGGTGGCCGGCAGACCCGAATTCGCGCCCACGTAACGGATTTCCCGGTGCCCGAGCGCGGCGATCCGGCCGGCCAGCACCCGCCCCGCGCCCCGGTAGTCCGGCGACACGTTGGGCACCTCGCGCCCGTCGTCGAGGAACCGCCGCCCGATGAACACGAACGGGTACTCCTCGGCGACCAGCTGCTCGAGGTCGGCGGGGATCTCGTCCCGCCCGAGCAGCACGGCGCCGTCCACCAGGCGGAGCTTGTTCTCGCCGCCGGCGTAGATGCTGCGCACCGGCCCGGACATCGCGGCGCTGGTGAACAGCAGCAGGTCGTTCCCGGACTCCTCGGCGGCTTCCTCGATGCCCAGCAGGAACGGGTGGTAGAGGCTGCGCTGCGCGGTGCCGAACACGCGCTCGTAGGTGAAGATCCCGAGCAGCTGGCTGCGCCCCTTGGCCAGGCGCCGCGCGAGCGGATCGGCGCGGTAGCCCATCTCCCTGGCGATGGCGA
Organism: Amycolatopsis sp. NPDC006131; assembly: GCF_040614175.1. Classification (NCBI taxonomy): domain Bacteria; kingdom Bacillati; phylum Actinomycetota; class Actinomycetes; order Pseudonocardiales; family Pseudonocardiaceae; genus Amycolatopsis; species Amycolatopsis sp. NPDC006131. Next base: position 24,876 of record NZ_JBEXTX010000065.1, on the reverse strand, counting down.
GCACCCGCTGCCGGGTCTCCTCCGGGATCGTCGTCGCCTTGTCGCGCAGGATCAGCGACACCGCCGCCTGGGTGACCCCGGCGCGGCGCGCGATGTCCGCCTGTGAGACACGGCGTGGCCTGCCTTGGCCAGTTATGCGCATAACTAAACGATGTCAGCCGCAGATCTGGTCTGTCAAGCCCGGCTGGAGTAGAACGAGATCATGGCGACGGAGCTGAAGGTGGACACCGACCCCGCCGAGGTGGGGTTCGACGCGCGGCGGCTGGACCGGATCGACGGGCACTTCGCCAGGTACGTCGACGACGGGTTGCTCCCCGGGTACCTGGCCGTGGTCGCGCGGCGGGGCAAGATCGCCTACGTCGCCCGGCGCGGGCACCGGGACGTCGAAGCGGGCCTTCCGGTCGAAGTGGACACCCGCTGGCGCATCTTCTCGATGACCAAGCCGGTCACGTCCGTCGCCGCGATGGTGCTCTACGAGGAGGGCGCCTTCGAGCTCACCGATCCGATCGCCCGCTGGTTGCCCGAGTTCGCCGAGCCGCGCGTGTACGTCAAGGGCTCCGCGCTCAAACCTTTCACCGAACCGGCCACCGAGCCGATCCGCGTGTGGCACCTGCTCACCCACACCGCCGGGCTCACCTACGGCTTCCACCACGCGCACCCGGTCGACGCCATCTACCGCGCCAACGGCTTCGAGTGGGGGACTCCGCCCGGCGCCGACCTGGCCGAGTGCACGCGGCGGTGGGCTGAGCTGCCGCTGGTCTTCCAGCCCGGTGCGGAGTGGAACTACTCGGTCGCCACCGACGTCCTCGGCCGGCTCGTCGAGGTGGTGTCCGGGCAGCCGCTCGACGAGTTCTTCGCACAGCGCGTCTTCGAGCCGCTCGGCATGGGCAACACCGGTTTCGCCACCGATTCCACGGACAAGTTCGCCGCGCTGTACGTGCCGGATCCCAGTACCGGCAAGGCTGTCCGCAACGACTCGTTCGGGCGGTCCGGGCTGGAGAAGGCCGCCTGTCTGTCGGGCGGTGGCGGGCTCGTGTCGACGGCCGCCGACTACCACAGGTTCACCCAGTTCCTGCTGAACCGCGGTGAACTCGACGGCGTCCGGCTGCTCGGCCCGCGCACCGTCGACCTGATGACGAGCAACCACCTGCCCGGCGGTGTGGAGCTGGAGGCCTACGGCAGGCCGCTGTTCGCCGAAATGCCGTTCCACGGCTTCGGGTTCGGGCTCGGGTTCTCCGTCCTCACCGACCGGGTGAAGGCGAAAACCCTGTCCAGCGAGGGCGAATTCGCCTGGGGCGGCGCGGCGAGCACCGCGTTCTGGGTCGATCCGGCCGCGGAGATCACCGCGTTGTTCTTCACGCAGCTGCTGCCGTCCAGCACCCACCCGATCCGGCAGCACCTGCGGCAGCTGGTGTATCAGGCGGTCGTCGACTGACGGTGCAGCCGCCGCAGCGCCAGCGCGAGCTGCAGGCGCAGGCGCCCGGACGGATCGTGCAGCGACCAGCCCAGCAGTGTTTCCGCGTGGGCCAGCCGGTCCTGCAACGTCGAGTGGTGCACGGTCAGTGCGGCGGCCGCCGCGCGCAGGCTGGCGCTGGTGGCCACGGCGTCGAGCGTGGCGAGCATCCACGGCGCCGAGGCGGCCGCACGCTCCAGGGATCGCACGTCCGGCACCGGTTCGCTACCTGGCCCGACGGCCTCGGCGAGCACCGCCAGCCCGCCCAGTTCGTCCGCGCGGACCACCCGCGGCCCCGGGTCCTCGGTGGTGCCCTCGGCGGTGAACCGCACCGCCGTCCTGGCCGCGGCCAGTGACGACGGCAGGTCGAGCACGGGCACCAGGGGACCGATGCCCGCGCGCGCCCCGGCAGGCGGAGTGATCATCACCCCGGCCGTGCCGTCCGCGTAGGCGATGGCTCGTGCGGTCGCCCCCAGTCCCAGCCGCCGCGCCGCCTTCTCCCTGGCCTGCGGGGACGCGGTGCCGTCCAGCACGACCTCGACGGGCTCCGGCACCCGGTCCCGCTCCAGCACGAGCCGGATCGCGGCGGCAGCGCGTTCGAGGACCATCGCGTCCACCGCCGAGGGCGAGCCCGGCCGCTCCAGCCACAGCCCGTCCACACCGGGCCAAGCCGGATCGACCGGGGTGTCCAGGTCCGAGCGCCGCCCGTCGGCCGAGACCCGAACCCGCTTGCCGGGCACCTCCAGCCGGGCGGCGCAGGCGGCGAGGGTGGCCGCGCCGCGGACCAGCGCTTCCAGCCCGGCGTGCCCGTCGACGAGGCGGTCGAAGTAGGCGATCACCTTGACCGCGGCGCCCGCCTCCGGGTCGAGCGCGGCCAGCCGCCCTGCCAGCTCTCTCACCGGTCCATGGTGTCACTCGGCGAGGATCCGGCGCAGCCACCGCACCCGCGCGGCCTTCGCGGCACGGGAGATCTCCGCCTGCGGCGCGAACGAGTCGAACCCGTGGTAGCCGCCCGGCCACACGTGCAGCTCGGCCGACCCGCCCGCCAGCCAGATCTGACGCGCGTAGTCGACGTCCTCGTCGCGGAAGGACTCCGCCGAGCCGACGTCGATGAACGCCGGCGGCAGCCCGGACAGGTCGGTGGCCCGCGCCGGGGCGGCGTAGGGGGAGACGTCCGGGCCGCCGCGCGCGGAGCCGAGCAGCGCCGTCCAGCCGGTGTCGTTCGACGTGCGGTCCCACACGCCGAGCCCCTTCATCTGGTGCGTCGACGGGGTCTCGTTGCGGTCGTCCAGCATGGGCGCGACCAGCAGCTGACCCGTCAGCCGCGGTCCGCCGCGGTCCCGCGCCATCAGGGCGACGGCCGCGCTCAGCCCACCGCCCGCGCTGCCCCCGGCCACGACCAGCCGCGACGGGTCGATGCCCAGCTCGGCGGCGTGCTCGCGGGTCCACAGCAGCCCGGCGTAGCAGTCCTCGACCGGCACCGGGTGCGGGTGCTCGGGCGCCAGCCGGTACTCCACCGACACCACGACCAGACCCAGCTCCAGCGCCCAGGCCAGCGGCTCGTCGAGCCCGACGCGGTTGGTGCCCACGACCATGCCGCCGCCGTGGATCCAGTAGATCGCGGGCGCGGGTGTGCGCAGCCCGGTGGGTCGGCCGACGACCACGGACACCTCGTCCGACACCCGACGGTCCACCAGCCCGATGCGGCCGTCCTGGCTCAGCTCGTCGTCGGAGAGCAGGCGTGCGCCCATGCCCTCGCGCATCGCGGGGATCATGTCCGGCAGGATCGCGGGCGGGACCTGCTCGGCGATGACGTCGAGCATGGCCGCGGCTTCGGGGTCGAACGCCGGTGGCGGGCCGTACGGGGCGCTGGTGGTCATCGGGCCTCCTGGTCACGACGGTGGGGAACACCATCCTGACCCGGCCGGCACGCGCCGGGTGGCGGGTGTTGCCCGCCACCCGGCGGGTGCCTAGCCCAGCTTGCCGATGATCTGCTCGCCGTAGGCGTGCAGCGTCTGTTCGCGCTGGTCGTGCATCAGGTACACGGCGAACTGGTCGACCCCCAGGGCGGCCAGTTCCTGCAGCCGCGCCACGTGCGCCCCCGCGGGGCCGGTCAGGCAGAACCGGTCGACGATCTCGTCCGGGACGAAGTCGGTCGACGGGTTGCCCGCCTTGCCGTGGTGGGCGTAGTCGTAGCCCTGCCGCTCGCGGATGTAGTCGGTCAGCTCGTGCGGCACCGGGCCGGACTCGCCGTAGCGGGCGACCAGGTCGGCGACATGGTTGCCGACCATCCCGCCGAACCACCGCAGCTGGTCGCGCTGGTGCGGCAGGTCGTCCCCGACGTAGGCGGGCGCCGCGACGCAGATCGTGATGCCTGCCGGGTCCCGCCCCGCCGCCCTGGCCGCCTCGCGGACCGAGCCGATGGTCCACTCCGCGATCGCCGGGTCGGCGCACTGCAGGATGAACCCGTCCGCGTGCTCCCCGGCCAGCTGCAGCGCCTTCGGCCCGTAACCGGCCATCCACATCTCCAGCCGCCCGCCGCGCACCCACGGGATCCGCACCGGGGTGTCGCCGAGCACCACCTCCCTGCCCTCGGCCAGCTCCTTGATCGCGTGCATCGCGTCCCGGACCGTGGCCAATGTGGACGGTCGCTTGCCGATCACCCGGTGCGCCGAGTCGCCGCGCCCGATCCCGCACACCGTGCGGTTGCCGAACATGTCGTTGAGCGTGGCGAACAACGACGCGAGCACCGACCAGTCCCGCGTGCCCGGGCTGGTGACCATCGGCCCGACCGTCATCGCCGAGGTGGCGGCCAGGATCTGCGAGTAGATGACGAACGGCTCCTGCCACAGCACCACGGAGTCGAACGTCCAGCCATAGCCGAACCCGCAGTCCTCCGCCGCCTTCATCAGCCGGATCACCTCACGCGCGGGCGGATCCGTCTGCAGCACCACACCGAAGTCCATGACGGCTCCCTAGTTCAGGTACTGGCACAGGTCCCGGGACAGGAACTTCCCGTGCCCGGCGCTGCCGGAGAACCCGGACGGCGACACGATCACCCGGCCACGCGAGAGCACGGTCTCGACCTTTCCGGTGATCTCGAAGCCCTCGTACGCCGAGTAGTCCACGTTCATGTGGTGCGTCTCGGCGGACAACGTCTGCTTCGCCGCCGGGTCGTAGACCACGATGTCGGCGTCCGAGCCGGGCGCGATCACGCCCTTGCGCGGGTACAGGCCGAACATGCGCGCCGGGGTGGTCGAGCACGCCTCCACCCAGCGGCCCAGCGAGATCTCGCCGGCCACCACGCCCTGGTGCAGCAGGTCCATCCGGTGCTCGACACCCGGCATGCCGTTGGGGATCTTCGAGAAGTCCCCGCGGCCGAGCTCCTTCTGGTCCTTGAAGCAGAACGGGCAGTGGTCGGTCGACACCACGCTCAGGTCGTTCGTGCGCAGCCCGCGCCACAGGTCGCCCTGGTGCCACTTCTCCCTTAGCGGTGGGGAAGCGACGTACTTCGCACCCTCGAAGTCCGGCTTGGCCAGGTCCTCGATGGACAGGTACAGGTACTGCGGGCAGGTTTCGGCGAACACGTTCTGCCCGGTGTTCCGCGCTTCCGCGACGGCCGCAAGCGCTTGCGACGCCGACAGGTGCACGATGTAGAGCGGCGCACCGGTCACCTGCGCGAGCCGGATCGCCCGCGACGTCGCCTCGCCCTCCAGCTCCGGCGGCCGGGTCAGCCCGTGCTGCACCGGATCGCCCTTGCCCTCGGCGAGCGCCTGCGCGACCAGCTGGTCGATCGCGATGCCGTTCTCCGCGTGCATCATGATCGTGGCGCCGGTTTCGGTTGCCTGCTGCATCGCGCGCAGGATCTCGCCGTCGGTGGAGTAGAACACGCCCGGGTAGGCCATGAACATCTTGAAGCTCGACACTCCGGCGTCGATGCAGGCCTGCATCTCCTTGAGAGTGGTGTCGTTGACGTCGGACAGGATCATGTGGAACCCGTAGTCGACGGCGCAGTTTCCGTCGGCCTTCTCGTGCCACTTGTCCAGCGTCGGCTGCAGCGTGGAACCCTTGGGCTGCACCGCGAAGTCGATGATCGTCGTGGTGCCGCCCCAAGCCGCCGCGGTGGTGCCGGTCTCGAACGTGTCGTGCGAGAACGTGCCGCCGAACGGCATTTCCATGTGGGTGTGGGCGTCGATCCCGCCGGGCAGCACGTACTTCCCGGTCGCGTCGATCACCTCGTCGGCGGTGTCGAACAGCCCGGGCGCGGCGACCGCGGCGATCGTCTCGCCCTCGACGAGCACGTCCGCGCGGCTCGCCCCGGTGGTGGACAGCACGGTGCCGCCCTTGATCAGCGTGCGCATGCGTTCTCCCTCAGGGCGCCACGAGCGGGTCGTAGGAGTCCGGGCGGCGGTCCCGGTAGAACTGCCAGAGGTTGCGCACCTCGGACAGCTTGTCCATGTCCAGGTCCCGCACCACGACCTCGTCCTCGGTGTCCGATGCGGCGTCGCCGACCAGCTCGCCGCGCGGGTCGACGAAGTAGGTCTGGCCGTAGAAGTCGTTGTCGCCCAGCGGTTCCACGCCGACCCGGTTGATCGCGCCGACGTAGTACTCGTTCGCCACGGCCGCGGCGGGCTGCTCCAGCCGCCACAGGTACTGCGACAGGCCGCGGCTGGTCGCCGACGGGTTGAACACGATCTTCGCCCCGGCCAGGCCCAGCGCGCGCCAGCCCTCCGGGAAGTGCCGGTCGTAGCAGATGTAGACACCGATGCGGCCGACCGCGGTGTCGAACACCGGGTAGCCGGTGTTGCCGGGCCGGAAGTAGAACTTCTCCCAGAAGCCCTTGACCTGCGGGATGTGGTTCTTCCGGTACTTGCCCAGGTACTTGCCGTCGGCGTCGATCACGGCCGCGGTGTTGTAGTAGACGCCCGCCTGCTCCTCCTCGTACATCGGCGCCACGATCACGATGCCGTGCCGCTCGGCGACCTCCTGCAGCAGCTTCGTCGTGGGGCCGTCCGGGATGCCCTCGGTGTAGGAGTAGTAGTCGGCGTCCTGCACCTGGCAGAAGTACGGACCGTAGAACAGTTCCTGCAGGCACACGACCTGCGCGCCCTGCGAGGCGGCGGTGCCGATCGCGTCGACCGCGCCGGCGATCATCGAGTCCTTGTCACCCGTCCACCGCTGCTGTACCAACGCGGCTCGGACCAGATTGCTCACGGGTTTCCTCCTTCGGTTGACGGTGCGCCCAGGACAGCGCGAGGTAGACGACGAAGGCGCCGGCCAGACCGGCGACCCAGCTGTAGTCGTAGACGGGCTTGAGGAACGGGATCAGCCCGTCGGCGGGGAACGGCCCCTGCGAACCCGGCGCGGTGTAGGCGCCGCCGACCGCGAGCACCCCGCCGACGGCCGTGGCCACCAGCGCGCGCCAGTTCCAGCCGGCGCGGAACCAGTACCGCCCGCCCTCGGCGTAGAGCCCGGCCAGGTCCAGGTTGGTGCGCTTGACCACCCAGTACCCGGCCACCAGCACCCCGGCGACCGCGCCGAGCACCCCGCCGTAGAAGCCCAGCCAGGCGAAGATGTAGATGTCGGGGTCGGAGTAGAGCTTCCACGGCATGATCACCACACCGATCACGCCGGTGATCAGGCCGCCGACGGCGAACGTGATCCGCTTGGGGAAGGCGTTGGAGAAGTCGTAGGACGGGCTGACCACGTTCGCCGCCAGGTTCGCCGAGATCGTGGCGAGCACCAGCGCGATCAGCGCCACCACCACCAGCGCCGGGCTGGAGAACCGGTCGGCCAGCTGCGCCGGGTCCCAGATCGCCTCGCCGTAGAGCACCTGGCCGCCGGAGGTGGTCAGGATCGCCACGATCGCGATGAACGTCATCGTGGTCGGCAGGCCGAGCACCTGGCCGCGGGCCTGTTTGCGCTGGCTGCCGCCGAAGCGGGTGAAGTCCGGCATGTTCAGCGACAGCGTCGACCAGAACGCGATCATCGCCATCAGCGACGGCGCGAAGATCTTCCAGAAGTCGGTGCCCCAGCCGAGCTTCGCCGGTTCGGACAGGATCGGGCCGAGGCCGCCCGCCTTGATCAGCACGTAGGCGAGCAGGATCAGGAACCCGACCGACACCAGCGGCGCGGTCCAGTTCTCGAACCGCCGCACCGCCTCCATCCCGCGCCAGATGATCAGCATCTGGACCACCCAGAAGATGCCGAACGACAGCCACAGCGTCCACGGCTGGCCGCCCACCTCGGCCGCGTTGCGCCAGCCGGAGCCGGTCAGCTTGCCGACCAGGATGTAGATCGCCTCGCCGCCGACCCAGGTCTGGATGCCGAACCAGCCGCACGCGATGAACGCCCGCAGCAGCGCGGCCAGGTTCGCTCCCCGTATCCCGTAGAAGGCGCGCGCGAACACCGGGAACGGGATTCCGTACTTGGTGCCTGCGTGGCTGTTGAGCAACATCGGGATCAGCACGATCAGGTTGCCCAGGGTGATCGTGATGAGCGCCTGGAGCCAGTTCATCCCCAGCGCGATCAACGACGCGGCGAGCGCGTAGCTGGGAATGTTGTGCGCCATTCCCATCCACAGGGCGAAATAGTTGTAGGTGCTCCAGGTGCGTTTTTCGACGGGCACCGGAGCGAGCTCGTCGTTGAAGAACCGGCTACCCCGGATCGGCGCGGTGTCGCTGAGATCCACCCGGCCGTCCGGTCGCGTGATCTGCGAGGTGGGTTCCATTGCGGAATCCTGCTCGTCCCCGCGGCGGGGGAGGCACTGTCAGAGTGTTCACCGTTGCCCGCGTCGGAACGCATTGTGTCGATTGCGCCCGGCGCGGGCCGGTGCATCACCCGGATGTGAAAGCCGGTTGTGACAGCCGGTCAACCTACGCGAAACACGGGCTCAGAATTCGAAGACCCCGCCGGACTCGGCGGCCGCGGCGCACTTGTTGCCGAAGGTGTGGGTGTAGACCACCGGCTTGCCGCGCCAGTGGCCCTTGGCGGTGGCCGTGGTCGGGCTGTAGATCATCGGGCACACCGTCGCCTCGCCGGGGATGCGCTCGATGTCGCCGTCCACAGTGGTCAGCGTGGCGCAGGCCTTGGTCTTGCCGGGGTGGCTGCCGCCCGCCGGGTGGCAGTCCAGGCTCACGGTGACGACCCGGCCCGCGCCGTCCTGCAGGGAGAGCATCAGGCTGGCCGCGGGGGTCTGGGCGGGCGGGGCGGCCAGGGCCAGCACCGACGCCGCGGCGGGGAGTAGGGCGGAAAAAGGCATATCGGGGCTATCGGCCGGTCCAGCCCGGATCTGTGTTACCGGTTCGGGTGATCGTCGGAAAGATCATGGGCCAGCAGCGCGAGGTAGAGCGACAGCATCGATTCAGGGTCTTCCAGCGGCACGCCGAGCACCTGCTCGATTCGCGCGAGCTGCTGGTAGTAGGCGGTGCGGGAGGTGTGCGCGGCCGCGGCCGCCGCGGACTTGTTGCCGCCGTGCTCGCAGTAGTGCCGCAGGGCCTGCACCAGCCGGGTGCCGGACGCCGCGTCCCGCGACAGCAGCGGGCCCAGCTCGCGCTCGGCGAAGGCCCGCACACGCTCGTCGTCGGCGAGCAGGTGCAGCAGGCCGCGCAACCGGACGTCCTGCAGCCGGTGCACCTCGCGGTCGGTGTCCGAGCGCAGCGCCGCCGCGGCGACGTGAGCGGCCTCGACCAGGCTGCGGCGGGCGTCGGCGGCGCTGTCCACGACCGTGCCGACCGCCAGCACCGTGGGCACCGACGTCGGCCGCGCCCGCAGCTCGGCGGACAGCCGCCGCAGCACCGCGTCGACGTTGGCCTGCGGCGACAGCGACAACAACGCGCGCACGCTGACGTCGTCGACGACCGCGACGAGCGCGGACACCTTCGCCCGGCGGGTGGCCAGGGAGACGGTCTCGGCGAGGTCCCGCAGCACGGTCGGCGCGGACGCCGCATGCCGTTGCGACGCGGTCATCCGGGGCCGGACCGCGACGCCCACCAGCCGCCCGGACAACGGCGAGCCCAGTGCGGCCGCACGCGCGAGCAGCTCGGTGGACGGGGCGGGCGAGGTCATCAGCTCGGCGAGCACGGCCCGGTGCGCCTGTCGCTCCAGGCTGTCCGCCTCGCGGGCGACCAGCCGGTGCACGGCGAGCGCGGACGCCGCCCGCTCGGCGACCACGACGTGCCGGTCCGGCGGCGGCTCGTCGCACACGACCACCAGCCGTCCCCAGTCGTGCCCGCGGGCGCCGACGACGGTGACCAGCCAGCCCGCGTCGGCGTGGTAGCCAGTCCGCTCGCCCAGGTGCACGGTGCGGGAGCGGGACGGCCAGCCGGTCAGCAGCTCGGCCGGATCGGTGCCCGCGGAGTCGTAGGCGAGCACCTCGTGGGCCAGGGTCTCCAAAACGACCGGCGACTCGGTCATGCGCGCGACCTCGCGCAGCACCTCGGCCGGCTCCGCGCCCGCGACGGTGAGCTGCGTGAACACCTGGTGCACGTGCTCGGCCGCGCGCAGCTCGGCGACCTGGGCGTCCACGATCAGCCCGTTCACCGCCTCGGTGACCGCGACGTACCGCGTCTCGCGGGACAGGGTGATCAACGGCAGCTCGTGCCGCGCGGCCGCGTCGACCAGCGCCCGCGGCAGCGCGTCGCTCCAGTGCCGGACCAGCTCGACCACCAGCCCGGCGACCCCGGCCTCGGCGAGCCCGTCCACGTACTTCGCCAGCTGCGCGGCGTCGTCCGGCAGCGCGATCCCGGTGGTCAGGACCAGCTCGCCGCCCTTGAGCAGGTGCCCGATGTCGGCGACCTCGGCGACGTGCACCCACCGCACCCGGGTGTCCAGCTTCTGCCCGCCGGCCACGACCTTCGGGCGGCCGTGCCGCAGCACCGGCAGGGCCAGCACGTCCGCGACCGTCGGGTACAAGCGCCACCACCTCCGCAGAAAGCAGACTGTACGGCCGATCGGGCCATTGGGTACATGTTGTGTGTGGTGGCCGGGCGCGGCGGCCACCGAGACTGGCGGGCATGAGCGAATCGGAGCTGCTGGCCCGGCACCGGGCGGTCCTGCCGAACTGGCTGGCCCTGTACTACGACGAGCCCCTGGAGATCGTGCGAGCGCAGGGGAGGCGGGTCACCGATTCCTCCGGAACCACCTATCTGGACTTCTTCGCCGGCATCCTCACCAACGCCATCGGCTACGACGTCGCCGAGATCTCCGACGCGATCCGCGCCCAGGTCGACTCCGGCGTCCTGCACACCTCGACGCTGTACCTGATCCGCAAGCAGGTCGAGCTCGCCGAGCAGATCGCGGAGCTGTCCGGCATCCCGGACGCGAAGGTGTTCTTCACCAACTCCGGCACCGAGGCCAACGAGACCGCGCTGATGCTCGCGACCCAGTACCGCCGCTCCAACCAGGTGCTCGCGATGCGCAACAGCTACCACGGCCGGGCGTTCGCCACGATCGGCATCACCGGCAACCGCGGCTGGTCGGCCAGCTCGCTCTCGCCCGTGAAGGTCTCCTACGTCCAGGGCGGCTACCGCTACCGGGATGCCTTCCGCAACCTGTCCGACGCCGACTACGTGCGTGCCTGCACCGACGACCTGCGGGACGTCCTGGAGACCACCACGTCGGGCGACGTGGCCGCGTTGATCGCCGAGCCCATCCAGGGCGTCGGCGGGTTCAACGTCCCGCCGGACGGGCTGTTCGCCGCCTTCAAGGAGGTCCTCGACGAGTACGGCATCCTGCTGATCTCCGACGAGGTCCAGACCGGCTGGGGCCGCACCGGCGAGCACTTCTGGGGCATCCAGGCGCACGGCGTCACACCGGACGCGATGACGTTCGCCAAGGGCCTCGGCAACGGGCTGGCGATCGGCGGCGTCGTGGCGCGCGGCGACCTGATGGACTCCATCACCGCGAACTCGATCTCGACCTTCGGCGGCAACCCGGTGTCCACCGCGGGTGCGAAGGCGACGCTGGACTACCTGCTCAGCCACGATCTCCAGGGCAACGCCGCGAAGCAGGGCGCGCGGCTGCTGACCGGGCTGCGCGACATCGCCGAGCGCTACGACGTCGTCGGCGACGTGCGCGGCAAGGGACTGATGATCGGCGTCGAGCTGGTCGAGCCGGACGGCGCGCCGAGCCCGGAGTCCGCACGGCTGGTGCTGGAGGAGACCCGTGCCCGTGGTCTGCTGGTCGGCAAGGGCGGGCTGCACGGCAACGTGATCCGGCTGGCGCCGCCGATGACCCTGACCGACGACGAGACCGGCGAGGCGCTCGAAATCCTGCGGGAGTCGATCGCCGCCGTGCAGGAGGCGCGGAAGTGACGCAGCGGATCAGCCACTGGATCGACGGCAAGAGCTGGGCTGGGGTCGCGGACCGGACCGGGGAGGTGTTCGACCCCGCCACCGGTGAAGTGCGCGCTCGCGTGGACTTCGCCGGTGGCGGGCAGGTGGACGAGGCCGTCGCGGCGGCCGCGCGCGCCTTCCCCGGCTGGCGGGACACCTCGCTCGCGGCCCGGTCGCGGGTGCTGTTCCGGTTCCGCGAGCTGCTCACCGAGCGCAAGGACGAGCTGGCGGCGATCATCACCGCCGAGCACGGCAAGGTCCTCTCGGACGCGGCCGGTGAGATCGCGCGCGCCATCGAGAACGTCGAGTACGCCTGCGGCGCGCCGCAGATGCTCAAGGGCGGGTTCAGCGAGAACGCCTCCACCGGGGTGGACGTGTACTCGATCGCGCAGCCGCTCGGCGTGGTCGGGGTGATTTCGCCGTTCAACTTCCCGGCGATGGTGCCGCTGTGGTTCGTGCCCAACGCGCTGGCCTGCGGCAACACGGTCGTGCTCAAGCCGAGCGAGAAGGACCCGTCGGCGTCGCTGTTCATCGCCGAGCTGTTCGCCGAAGCCGGGTTGCCGGACGGGGCGCTCAACGTGCTGCACGGGGACAAGGTGGCGGTCGACGGGCTGCTGACGCACCCGGTGGTGAAGGCGATCTCGTTCGTCGGCTCGACGCCGATCGCGCGGTACGTCTACGAGACCGCCACCGCGCACGGCAAGCGGGTGCAGGCGCTGGGCGGGGCGAAGAACCACATGGTCGTGCTGCCCGACGCCGACCTCGACCTGGCCGCGGACGCCGCCGTGTCGGCCGGGTTCGGGTCGGCGGGGGAGCGGTGCATGGCGGTGTCCGTGGTGGTCGCCGTCGACCCGGTCGGCGACGAGCTGGTGTCGAAGATCGCCTCGCGGATGGGTTCGCTGACGGTCGGCGACGGGCGGTCGCCGGACTCGGAGATGGGCCCCCTGGTGACCGCGGCGCACCGCGACCGGGTGCAGTCCTATGTGGAGGCCGGGGTGTCCGCGGGAGCGTCGCTCGTGGTGGACGGCCGGTCGGTTTCCGTGCCCGGCGGCGGGTTCTGGCTCGGGCCGACGCTGTTCGACCGGGTGCGCGCCGACATGTCGATCTACACGGACGAGATCTTCGGCCCGGTGCTGTCGGTCGTCCGCGCCGGCAGCTACGACGACGCGCTGGCGCTGGTGAACGCCAACGCCTACGGCAACGGAACAGCGATCTTCACCAACGACGGCCGCGCCGCGCGGCGGTTCCAGAACGAGGTCGAAGTCGGGATGGTCGGGCTCAACGTGCCCATCCCGGTGCCCGTCGGGTACTACTCGTTCGGCGGCTGGAAGGACTCCCTCTTCGGCGACAGCCACGCCTACGGGCCGGAGGGGTTCCACTTCTTCACCCGGACCAAGGTCGTCACGTCGCGCTGGCCGGACCCGTCGCAGGGCGGGGTGAACCTGGGCTTCCCGCGCAACTCCTGAGCGCCCGCTCACCGAGCTGGGACACGCCGCCCGCGCCTTCCGTAAACTCGTGGTGAGATACCCGCCGTAGGAGTTCGGAGGTGAGGCGTGCCCAGCTCGGAGGAGCGTCGCTTCGAGGTCCTGCGCGCCATCGTCGCGGACTACGTGTCCACCCACGAGCCGGTCGGCTCCAAGGCGCTCGTGGACCGGCACAGTCTCGGCGTGTCCAGCGCGACGGTGCGCAACGACATGGCGGTGCTGGAGGAGGAGGGGTACATCACCCAGCCCCACACCAGCGCCGGCCGCATTCCCACCGACAAGGGCTACCGGCTCTTCGTCGACAAGTTGTCCGAGGTCAAGCCGTTGAGCCCGGCCGAGCGGCGGGCCATCATCAGCTTCCTCGACGGGGCGCTGGACCTGGACGACGTCCTGCGCCGCTCGGTGCGGCTGCTCGCGCAGCTGACCAGGCAGGTCGCGGTCATCCAGTACCCGACGATGTCGAACTCGTCGCTGCGCCACCTGGAAGTGGTGCCGCTCACACCGGCGCGCCTGATGCTGGTGATCATCACCGACTCCGGGCGCGTCGACCAGCGCACCGTCGACCTCGGCGACGTGATGACCGAGGAGAACGTCGCCCGCATCCGCGAGATGCTCAACGCGGCGCTGGCCGGCCGCCGCCTCACCGACGCGGCCACCCGGGTCACCGAACTGCCCGACCAGGCGCCCGGCGAGCTGCGCGACGCCCTCGTGCGGATCTGCACGTTGCTGGTCGAGCACCTGGTGGAGCACCCCGAGGAACGGCTGGTCCTCGGCGGCACGGCGAACCTCACCCGCAGCGTCGCCGACTTCCCCGGGTCGCTGCGCCAGGTGCTCGAGGCGCTCGAAGAACAGGTCGTGGTGCTCAAGCTGCTCGCCGCGGCGCGCAACCCCGGTGCGGTCACCGTTCGCATCGGTGAAGAGAATGAAGACGAGCAGATGCGCAGCACCTCGGTCGTGTCGATCGGTTACGGCAAGAACGACATGCTGCTCGGCGGTATGGGTGTGGTCGGTCCGACCCGGATGGACTACCCCGGCACGATCGCCGCGGTGCGCGCGGTGGCCAACTACGTGGGGCAGATCCTGGCTGGCGGCTAGCCAGGGCGATGCTTGTCTAGGAGGACGGTTCAGAAGGTGGCCAGGGACTACTACGGCATCCTCGGGGTGCCCAAGAACGCGAGTGATCAGGAGATCAAGCGCGCCTACCGCAAGCTCGCCCGCGAGCTGCACCCCGACGTCAACCCGTCCGAGGACGCCCAGCACAAGTTCAGCGAGGTCACCACGGCGTACGAGGTCCTGTCGGACCCGCAGAAGCGCAAGATCGTGGACCTCGGCGGCGATCCGCTGGACAACGGGGCCCGCGCCGGTGGTGGCGGCGGCGACCCGTTCGGCGGGTTCGGCGGTCTCGGCGACATCATGGACGCCTTCTTCGGCGCGGCCACCGGCGGCGGCCGCGGGCGCGGTCCGCGCAGCCGCGTCCAGCCCGGCTCGGACGCGCTGATCCGGATCAGCCTCAGCCTCGAAGAGTGCGCGACCGGGGTCGACAAGGAGATCACCGTCGACACCGCGGTGCTGTGCGACCAGTGCCACGGCAACGGCACCGCCCCCGGCGGCACCGTCAAGACCTGCGACACGTGTGGCGGGCAGGGTGAGATTCAGTCCGTGCAGCGGTCCTTCCTCGGCCAGGTCGTCACCTCGCGGCCGTGCCCGGTGTGCCGCGGCTTCGGCGAGGTCATCACCGACCCGTGCCGCCAGTGCGGTGGCGACGGCCGGGTGCGCGCCCGCCGTTCGGTGACCGCGAAGATCCCGGCCGGCGTCGGCGACGGGATGCGGATCCGGCTGTCGGCCCAGGGCGAGGTCGGTCCCGGTGGCGGCCCGGCCGGCGACCTCTACATCGAGGTCGACGAGGAGCCGCACGAGGTGTTCGTGCGCGAGGGCCACGACCTGCACTGCAACCTGCGGATCCCGATGACGGCGGCCGCGCTGGGCGCCACGGTGCCGCTGGAGACCCTGATCGACGGCGAGTACGAGCTGTCGGTGGACCCGGGCACCCAGTCGGGCACCGAGCTGGTGCTGGCGGGGATGGGCATGCCGCGGCTGCGCTCGTCCGGGCGGGTCGACGGGCGGGGTGACCTGCACGTCCACGTGGACGTCGCGGTGCCGACCAAGATTGACGAAGCCCAGCGCGAGCTGTTGCAGCAGCTGGCCCAGCTGCGCGGCGAGGAGGCCGGGGTGACGTCCAACGGGCGGCACCAGGGCGGGCTGTTCTCGAAGCTGCGCGCCAAGAGCCACAAGTAATGCCCTCCACCACGCCGCCGGTGTTCCTGGTCGAGGAGCTGCCGGCGGGTTCGCGGTTCGCGTTGTCCGGAGAGGAGGCCCGCCACGCGGCGACCGTGCGGCGCATGCGCGCGGGGGAGCGGCTGGTCGCCTCCGACGGCCGGGGTTCCGCCGCGGAGTGCGTGATCGCGGAGGTCCGGCCGGGCCGTGAACCGGTGCTGGACCTGGAGGTGTCCCGGCGGTGGACGGAGGCCGCGCCCGCGCTGCGGGTCGTGGTGGCGCAGGCGCTGGCCAAGGGCGACCGCGGCGAGCTGGCCGTGGAGCTGGCGACGGAGGCCGGCGCGGACGAGATCCTGCCGTGGCGGGCCGAGCGCAGTGTGGTGCGCTGGGAGGAGGGCCCGCGCGGGGCGAAGGCGCTGGCCCGCTGGCAGAACACCGCCCGCGCGGCGGCCAAGCAGGCCCGGCGGGCGTGGGTGCCGCCGGTGCGCGAGCCGGTGAGCACGGCCGAGCTGGCGGCGGTGGCGGCCAACGCGGCGTGCGCGGTGGTGCTGGAGGGCAGTGCTTCGCGGCGGCTGACCGAGCTGTCGTTGCCCGCCGCCGGTGATCTGCTGCTGGTGGTCGGCCCGGAGGGCGGCATCACCGACGGCGAGGTGGACGCCCTGACGTCGGCGGGTGCGATCGGGGTCCGGCTGGGACCGACGGTGCTGCGCACGTCCACCGCGGCCGCGGTGGCCCTGGGCGCACTCGGCGCGATGACTTCCCGCTGGGCCTGACCGTCACGCGCTGTCGTCGCCGGACCGGGCGAACCGTGGAACCGGTCACCTCGGCGGAACATCACGGAAACCGCACCGCAAGCGGCTCAACGGCTGATTCGCGTACTGCCCGTCTTCGAAACCTGGAAAAAAATTGGGTGTCGACTGTGGCGCGCCGGGCATCGCACCCATTACCCTGACCCACACGACACCTGGGGTCGCCCCCGGGTGCCCAAAGCCCCGCCGGACACCTCCCCCCTCGGTCCGGCGGAGCCGCGGAGGCGGTGGAGCGACCCCCAGGCTCCACCGCCCCGCGGCATCTACCGCGAGTCGCGACTTCCCTTGCGCCACCGCGCTTCCCGCACGCGATAGGGTTCGCCGCATGAGTGATGCCGAGACGCTCTTCGAGCGGATCATCGCCGGTGAGATCCCGAGCGAGAAGGTGTACGAAACTGAAACGACATTCGCGTTTCGGGATATCCAGCCGCAGGCTCGCGTGCACGTGCTCGTGGTGCCGAAGAAGCGTTACCGGAATGTCGCCGAGCTGGCCGCGGCCGATCCGCAACTGCTCTCCGACGTGCTGACGACCGCCGCGAAGGTCGCCGAACTCGAGGGCATCGCCGAGTCCGGCTACCGAGTGGTCTTCAACACGGACAGTGACGCCGGTCAGACCGTCTTCCACGTGCACGCGCACGTCCTCGGCGGAGAACAGCTCGGGTTCTTCGGGCGAGTCGCGAAGTAACCGACTGCGCGCGCCCCGCCCGGCCCGCTAGCATCGATGGGGTAAGCAGGAAGAGAGCAGCGGAAACGCAGAAGGCAGGCCCGAGGACACTTGGCCGGAACCGCACAGGGTGGAGCCGCCCGATCGGACGTTCCCGAGAGCGCCGGGGACGTCACTGAGACCACCGGAACCGCACGGAGCACGCGCAGCGCCCAGTCCCGGTTCCCCATTCCGGACGGCGCGGTGCTGACGCTGCTCGGATCCCGCGACGAGAACCTGCGGGTGGCCGAGGAACTGCTGGCCGCCGACGTCCACGTCCGGGGCAACGAGGTCACCCTCACCGGGGAGCCCGCGGACGTCGCGTTCGGCGAGCGCGTGTTCGCCGAACTGGTCGCGCTGGCCGGGCGCGGCCAGCAGGTCGGCCCGGACACCGTCCGCCGCACCGTCGGCATGCTGTCGGCAGGCGGCGCTGAGTCGCCGGCCGAAGTGCTCAGCATGGACATCCTGTCCAGGCGCGGCCGCACCATCCGACCCAAGACGCTGAACCAGAAGCGCTACGTCGACGCCATCGACAAGCACACGATCGTGTTCGGGGTCGGCCCGGCCGGCACCGGCAAGACCTACCTGGCGATGGCGAAGGCCGTGCAGGCGCTGCAGGCCAAGGCGATCACCCGGATCATCCTCACCCGCCCCGCGGTCGAGGCCGGGGAGCGGCTCGGCTTCCTGCCGGGCACGCTGTCCGAGAAGATCGACCCGTACCTGCGGCCGCTGTACGACGCGCTGCACGACATGGTCGACCCGGACTCGATCCCGCGCCTGATCCAGGCTGGCACGATCGAGATTGCGCCGCTGGCCTACATGCGCGGCCGCACCCTCAACGACGCGTTCATCATCCTCGACGAGGCGCAGAACACCACGCCCGAGCAGATGAAGATGTTCCTCACCCGGCTCGGCTTCGGCTCGAAGATCGTGGTGACCGGCGACATCACGCAGGTCGACCTGCCGAGCGGGCAGAAGTCGGGCCTGCGAGTGGTGCGTGAGATCCTGGAAGGCGTGGAAGACTTGCATTTCGCCACGCTGACCAGCTCCGACGTGGTGCGCCACCGGCTGGTCGGGGACATCGTGGACGCCTACGAGAAGTGGCAGGCCGAGCAGGACGCCGAGCGCGGCACCGGCACCGGGAACGGCTGGCGGGGCCGGCACTGAGCATGACCATCGAGATCGCGAACGAGTCCGGCGTCGCGGTGGACGAGACGTCGATCGTCTCGGCCGCGCGCTTCGCGCTGGACCGCATGGAGGTCAGCCCGCTCGCCGAGCTGTCGGTGGTGCTGGTGACCCTGGACGTCATGTCCGACCTGCACGAGCGGTGGATGGACCTGCCCGGTCCCACCGACGTCATGGCCTTCCCGATGGACGAGCTGGACGCCGCCCGCCGCCCCGACGCAGGTGACCCGTCACCTGCGCTGCTCGGCGACATCGTGCTGTGCCCGGCCTTCGCCAGGGACCAGGCCCGCACCGCCGGTCACTCGCTGCTCGACGAGCTGCACCTGCTGACCGTGCACGGCGTGCTGCACCTGCTCGGCTACGACCACGCCGAGCCCGCCGAGGAACGCGAGATGTTCGGGCTGCAGAAGCGGATCCTCGCCGACTTCCAGGCCGCCGTCGCCGAGGCGAGGCGCCGCGACGCGCAGCGCACGGCCGACGACCGGCTGCTGGGGGCAGCGGGCCTGGACGGCCCCGCCGACGCCGAAAGCTGAGGCTGCCGGAGATGGCGAGTTCGGCCGCTCTCCTGGTGATCGCCGTGGTGCTGGTGCTGCTCGGCGCGGTGCTGGCGGCCGCGGACGCGGCCGTGAGCACCGTGTCCAAGGCCCGCGCGGAGGGGCTGGTCCGGATGGGCCGGCCCGGCGCCCGCCAGCTGGCCATGGTGATCGACGAGCGGCGCAGGCACATCAACCTGCTGGTGCTGCTGCGGCTGGGCTGCGAGCTGACCGCGACGGTCCTGGTCACCGTCGTGTTCCTGCGGTGGATCAAGCCGGAAGCGCTGGCGCTGGTGGTGGCCGCGCTGGTCATGGTGCTGGTCAGCTACGTCCTCATCGGCGTCGGGCCGCGCACCATCGGCCGCCAGTACCCGTACCGCGTCGGCACGGTCATCGCCTGGCCGGTGCGGGTCCTCGGGTCGATCCTCGGGCCGCTGTCCCGGCTGCTGATCATCCTCGGCAACGCGATCACCCCCGGCCAGGGCTTCCGCGAAGGCCCGTTCACCACGGAAATCGAGCTGCGCGAGCTGGTCGACCTTGCCGAGGAACGCGGTGTGGTTGAGCCGGGCGAGCGGCAGATGATCCACTCGGTGTTCGAGCTCGGCGACACGGTGGCGCGCGAGGTGATGGTGCCGCGCACCGAGATCATCTGGATCGAGCAGACCAAGAGCGTCCGGCAGGCGCTCGCGCTGTCGTTGCGCACCGGGTACACGCGGCTGCCGGTGATCGGCGAGTCGGTGGACGACATCGTCGGCGTGGTCAACATCAAGGACCTGGTCCGGGCGCAGCTGGAGGGCGGCGAGGCCAAGCCGGTGTCGGACCTGATGTACCCGGCCAGCTTCGTGCCCGACTCCAAGCGCCTGGACGACCTGCTGCGGGAGATGCAGGTGTCGCACAACCACCTGGCGATCGCGGTCGACGAGTACGGCGGCACCGCCGGCCTGCTGACCATCGAGGACATCCTGGAGGAGATCGTCGGCGAGATCACCGACGAGTCCGACCTGGAGGAACGGCCGCCGGTCGAGCACCTCGACGACCGCACGGTCCGGGTGTCCGCGCGGCTCGGCGTCGGCGACCTCGGCGAGCTGTTCGGATTGGAACTGGAGGACCACGACGTGGAAACGGTCGGCGGTCTGCTCGCCCAGCGGCTCGGGCGCGTGCCGCTGCCCGGCGCCGAGGCCGAAGTGGACGGCCTGCGGCTGCACGCCGAGGGCGGCAAGGACCGCCGCGGCCGGATGCGGATCACGACCGTGGTGGTGCAGGCGGAGAGCGACGAGCTGGCCGGACGTAGGGTGCGTACCGGGAACGGTGACCACGACGAGGCCGACAGGAGTGTGGACCATGCCTGACCTGGACCCGGAGGACGAGAAGATCGTCATCCTCGCCCGATCCGCGCGGGCGCGGAACTCCGCCGCCGAGGGCGCCGCGGTGCGCGACACCGACGGCCGCACCTACGCGGCCACCACGGTCGACCTGCCCTCGTTCAAGATCACCGCGTTGCAGGCGGCGGTCGCGGCGGCGGTGTCCAGCGGGGCGGAAGGCCTGGAGGCGGCCGCGGTCGTCACGGCCGAGCCGTTCGTGGCCGAAGCGTCCGTGCAGGCGGTGCGCGATCTGGCGAAGACGGCGACGATCCTGCGGGCCGATCCGTCCGGGACAGTGCAGGAAGTCCTGTGACCCACCGCTCCGGTTTCGCCTGCTTCGTCGGCCGTCCCAACGCCGGCAAGTCCACCCTGACCAACGCGCTGGTCGGCACCAAGGTCGCGATCACCTCGAGCAAGCCGCAGACCACCCGGCACGCCATCCGCGGCATCGTCCACCGCGACGACGCCCAGCTGGTCATCGTGGACACGCCCGGCGTGCACAAGCCGCGGACCCTGCTCGGGCAGCGGCTCAACGACGTCGTGCGCGAGACGTGGTCCGAAGTGGACGTCGTCGGGTTCTGCGTGCCCGCCGACGAGAAGGTCGGCCCCGGCGACCGCTACATCGCGAGCGAGCTGCGCAAGGTCGCCAAGCGCACGCCGGTCATCGGGATCGTCACCAAGACCGACGTCGCCAAGCCGGAGCAGATCGCCGAGCAGCTGCTGGCGCTGCAGGACGTGCTGGACTTCGAAGAGCTGATCCCGGTGTCCGCCGTGGACGGTTTCCAGGTGAAGCAGCTGGAGGACCTGCTGGTCGCGCGGCTGCCGGAGGGTCCGCAGCTCTACCCGGACGGCGACCTGACCGACGAGCCGGAGCAGACGCTCGTGGCGGAGCTGATCCGTGAGGCGGCGCTGGAGGGCGTGCGCGACGAGCTGCCGCACTCCATCGCGGTGACCGTCGAGGAGATGCTGCCGCGCGAGGACAAGCGGGACCTGCTCGACATCTACGCCACGGTGTACGTCGAGCGGCCCAGCCAGAAGGGCATCATCCTGGGCCACCAGGGCGAGCGGATGAAGGCCGTCGGGGCGC
Source organism: Amycolatopsis sp. NPDC006131 (assembly GCF_040614175.1). NCBI lineage: Bacteria > Bacillati > Actinomycetota > Actinomycetes > Pseudonocardiales > Pseudonocardiaceae > Amycolatopsis > Amycolatopsis sp. NPDC006131. The sequence continues at coordinate 3,653 of NZ_JBEXTX010000065.1, read as the reverse complement.
AGGCGCGGCAGCAGATCCAGAAGCTGCTGGGCACGAAGGTCTACCTCAACCTGCACGTGAAGGTCGCCAAGGACTGGCAGCGCGACCCGAAGCAGTTGCGCCGCCTGGGTTTCTGACGGTTCCGCCTGCCCTCGGAGGGCCACCGGGTACGCTGCCGCCCGACGTGATCCACTCCGAGGGGGAAATCCAGTGACCAATCCCTATGGGCAGCCGCCGGGGCAGCAGCCCTACGGGCAGTACCCGCAGCCCTACGGCCAGCCGTCCGGCGGGTTCCAGCAGCCGTACCCGCAGCCCGGCTACCCGGCGTACGGGCCGCCGCAGGGCTATCCCGGCCAGCCGCCATACGGCCGGCCCCAGTACGGCGCCATCCCGCCGATGCCGGGCCAGGCGCACATCGTCGTGCCGGGGTCGCAGATCCAGTTCCGGCACACGCCGCCGCTGGTGCTGGCGACGATGGGCAGCCGCTTCCTCGCCCGGCTCGTGGACGGGCTGATCATCGGCGTGCCGCTGACGATCCTCGTGCTGATCCTGCAGCTCGCCGTGCTCGCCGGCGACCCGAGCACGTGGTGGATCTTCCTCCTGTTCCTGCCGCTCACCTCGCTGTCGGTGCTGGTCTACGAGGGCGCGATGCTCGCCACGCGTGGCGCGACGGTCGGCAAGAACGTGGCGGGCATCCGGATCGTCACCGAGCAGTCGGCGGGACAGCCGGGCGCGGGGATCGGCGGCGGGCCCGCGTTCACCCGGCTGGCCACGATGGTGCTGCCGGGCCTGATCCCGTGCGTCGGCGGTCTGGTCGAGCTGCTGGTGGTGCTGTCGCCGTTCTTCGACGAGCAGGCGCGCCAGGGCTGGCACGACAAGGCCGCGAAGACTTACGCGATCTCGACGAAGGCGCTGTACTGAGGTCATGGGCGAACGGTCGTGGCGGAGCGTGCGGGTCACGCCCGCCGTGGCCGCCGCCGGTCTCGCGGCCGGGGTGGCGCTGGGCACGGGCGTGCTCCGGATCCCGTGCTGGTTCCACGCGCTGACCGGTCTGGACTGCCCGTTCTGCGGCGGCAGCCGGGCGCTGGGCGCGTTGTTGCGCGGTGACGTGGTCGCGGCCCTGTCGTACAACGCGTTCGCGCTGGTGGTGCTCCTCCCGCTGGCGGTGGCCACGCTGGTCGCGGCGGTCCGGTGGGAGGCCGGGCTGGCGGGCAGGTGGTGGCCGCCCGGAGCGCGGGGACGGTGGCTCACGCTGGCCGTCGCCGGTGCCGCGCTCGTGTGGTGGGCAGGGCGGAACCTGCCGTTCGCGCCGTTCACCGGGTTGTCCGCGTACGCGTGAGACCATGGGGACGTGAGTCTTTATCGCGACACCGGCGTGGTGCTGCGGGTCCACAAGCTGGGTGAGGCGGACCGCATCATCACCTTCCTCACGCGGCGGTACGGCAAGGTCCGGGCCGTCGCGAAGGGGGTGCGCCGCACGACGTCGCGGTTCGGGGCGCGGCTGGAGCCGTTCGGGCACGTCGACGTGCAGTTCTACACCGGGCGCACCCTGGACGTGATCACGCAGGTCCAGACGGTCGACGCGTTCGCGTTGCCGCTGGTGGGCGACTACCAGCGCTACACGGCGGCCAGCGCGATCGCCGAGACCGCCGACCGGCTCACCGTCGAGGAGGGCGAGCCGGCGATGCGGCTGTACCTGCTGGTCGTGGGGGCGTTGCGGGCGCTGGCCGACGGTCAGCGGGACGCCTCGCTGGTGCTGGACGCGTTCCTGCTGCGGGCGATGGCGTTCGCGGGCTGGGCGCCGGCGATCACCGAGTGCGCGCGGTGTGGCCTGCCCGGCCCGCACACCGCGTTCAACGTGCAGGCGGGCGGCCTGCTGTGCGGCAACTGCCGGGTGCCGGGGTCGGTGCACCCGGCGCCCGAGGTGCTGGTGCTGCTGGAGTCGCTCCTGCACGGCGACTGGGACGTCGCGGAGGCCTCGGTCGCCGGGACCAGGCGGGACGCCAGCGGCATCGTGGCCGCTCACCTGCAGTGGCACCTGGAGCGGCAGCTGAAGTCGTTGCCGCTCGTCGAGAGGCGTGCCAGGGAGCTCCAGCCGGGCAAGTAGGGTCGGAAGCCGCAACCCGAGGCAGTGGGAGGATCAGGTGCGGCTCAAGGCACGTGCGGCGCGTTCGGCGGCAGTGGAACTGCGGGCCCCGGACCCGCACCCGTCCGGTGCGAAGCCGCCGGCGATCCCCGCCGAGCTGGTGCCGAACCACGTCGCACTGGTCATGGACGGCAACGGCCGCTGGGCCAACCAGCGCGGCCTGCCGCGGATCGAGGGGCACAAGCGCGGCGAGGCCGTGATGATCGACGTCGCCAGCGGGGCCGTCGAGCTGGGCGTCAAGTGGCTGTCGGTGTACGCGTTCTCGACGGAGAACTGGAAGCGCAGCCCCGACGAGGTGCGGTTCCTGATGGGCTTCAACCGGGACACCATCCGCCGCCAGGTCGACTACCTGGGTTCGATCGGCGTGCGGATCCGGTGGGCCGGGCGCGCGCCGCGGCTGTGGCGCAGCGTCATCAAGGAGCTGCAGGCGGCCGAGGAGAAGACCAAGCACAACACGTTGCTGAACATGACGATGTGCGTGAACTACGGCGGGCGCGCGGAGATCGCCGACGCGGCCCGCCAGGTGGCGCGGCTGGCCGCCGAGGGCAAGATCAACCCGGACAAGGTGGACGAGCGGATGCTCGCGAAGTACATGTACCAGCCGGAGATGCCGGACGTGGACCTGTTCCTGCGGCCCTCCGGCGAGCTGCGGACGTCGAACTTCATGCTCTGGCAGTCGGCCTACGCCGAGTTCGTGTTCCAGGACACGCTGTTCCCGGACTTCGACCGGCGCCAGCTGTGGGCGGCGTGCGAGGAGTACGCGCGCCGGGACCGCCGGTTCGGTGCCGCGGTGGACGCGGCGAAGGGGGCGTCGTGAACACGGAGGCGGCGGACACCGCGGAGCTGCTCAGCCGGGCCAGGGAGGCGCTGGAGACGTACCTGGAGGTCCACGTCGACGACGACGGCGCGTTGACGTTCTCCCACAACGGCGTGCCGTGCGTGGTCCAGTCGACGCAGCTCGCCGAGGGCCTCACGGTGCTCAGCCTCACCTGCGTGGTCGGCTGGGACCTGCCCGACGACCCGGCCTTCGCGGCGAAGGCGGCCGAACGCGCCGGGCAGGGCCTGTTCGGCACGCTGGGGGTGCAGCACGCGGAGCGTGGGCTGGACCTGACGCTCCGGTACGCGTTCCCCGCGCAGGGGCTGGAGATCTCCGCACTGGGAACCCTGTTGATGCTGGTGGTCTCGACGGCTTCGCAGCTGCGCGCCGAGCTGACGTAGGCCTCGGCTGCGTGGTTGCGCGGCTGCGTGGTTGCGCGGCTGGGCGGTGTGCAGTAGCGCAGCCCAGCCAGCCCTTTCACCGGTCCGGGTTCCACCCCTGCAGTGCTCAAAGCCCGCAGTCCCAGGCTGCGGCGCTCCACCGCCCGAACCCCGACCGCGCTTCCCCCACCCTGCGTTCGCGCCATCCGCGTGCCAACCCCGGGCGGCCGGCCACCCGGCGGTCCCACGGTCGGGCCTTCCCGCCACCCGGCGGTCCCGCGCCCGGCGGTCCCGCCACCCGGTGTTCCCGCGCCCGGCGGTCCTGCCGCCC
>NZ_JBEXTX010000064.1:0-46576 GCF_040614175.1 Amycolatopsis sp. NPDC006131 | reverse complement strand
AAGCCACCCAACGGGGCAAGAACCCATCAGCCACACCCCATCGCCCTGGGCATCCAGAACATCCCGTCCTGAACATCAACAATCTTATGGAGAACACCATGGCCGACCAGGACATCATCGCCAACATCGACAAGCTGATCGCCGAGGAGCACGAGCTGCGGTCGCGTTCGGTCGGCGACGGCCTGAGCGACGAGGACCGCACCCGGATGCGCCGGGTCGAGGAGCAGCTGGACCAGTGCTGGGACCTGCTCCGCCAGCGCCGGGCCGCGCGGGAGTTCGGGGAGGACCCGGACCAGGCGCAGGCCCGCCCGGTCAGCGAGGTCGAGTCCTACCGCCAGTGATGGAATACCCACCCTGCCCAGGCTGTTGTGCCGACTAGTTGAACGCACAACTACCTGAGCAGGGTGAGGTCCATGTCCCGCACACTCGTGGTCGTTTCGGCCGGCCTGAGCAGCCCTTCCTCGACGCGGCTGCTGGGTGACCGCCTGGCGCAGGCCGCCGCACGCGAGACCGGCGCCGCGGTCGAGGTCGTCGAGCTGCGCGACCTCGCCACCGACATCGCGAACAACCTGGTCACCGGCTTCCCGAGCCCGAAGCTGGGGGACGCCGTCGAGACCGTCACCCGCGCCGACGGGCTGATCGTGGTGACGCCGATCTTCAACGCCTCTTACAGCGGCCTGTTCAAGTCGTTCTTCGACGTGATCGAGGCCGGCTCGCTGCAGGGCAAGCCGGTCCTCATCGCCGCGACCGCGGGCACCGCCCGGCACTCGCTCGCGCTGGAGTTCGCGCTGCGGCCGCTGTTCGCCTACCTGCGCGCCGACGTCATGCCGACCGCCGTCTTCGCCGCCTCGGAGGACTGGGGCGCCTCCGACGGGCCGGACGGCGACCTGACCGCGCGCATCGAGCGCGCCGCCGGTGAGCTGGCCGCCGCGGTGAGCGGGCGGCCCGCCGCGCCGGCCGTGGCCGCGGAGGACGAGTTCGTCCCCTTCGACCAGCAGCTGGCGCGGCTGGGCATCACGTCATCGCGTTGACGCCGGTCAGGTCCCGGCCGATGATCAGCTTCTGCACCTGGCTGGTGCCTTCGTAGAGGGTGAGCACGCGGGCGTCGCGGACGTACTTGCCGACCGGGTACTCGTCGATGAACCCGTACCCGCCGAACACCTGCAGGCAGTTGTTCGTCACGCGCACCGCGGTCTCGCTCGCGTGGTACTTCGCCGCCGAAGCGTCGGTGGCGTACTCCTTCGGCTTCATCCCGGCGTCGGCCATGCGGGCGACCTGGTGGGTGAGCAGCCGCGACGCCTGCACGTCCACCGCCGCGTCCGCGAGCAGCTCCTGGACCAGCTGGAACGACGCGATCGGCTTGCCGAACTGCTCCCGCTCGGTCGCGTAGCGGGTGGCCGCGTCCAAGGCCGCCTGCGCCACGCCGACCGCGCCCGCGGCCACCGAGATCCGGCCGCGGGACAGCGTGCCGAGCGCGATGCCGAGGCCCTTGTCGACCTCGCCGAGCCGCGCCGAATCGGGCACGCGGACGTTGTCGTAGGTCAGCTCGGCGGTCGCCTGACCGCGCAGGCCCAGCTTGCCCTTGATCTCCGTCGCCGTGAAGCCGGGGGAGTCGGTGGGCACCAGGAACGCGGTGATGCCGCGGTCGCTGGTGCGCGCGAAGGTCAGCGCGACCTTCGCCCACGTGCCGTTGGTGATGAACATCTTGCTGCCGTTGATCACCCAGTCGGAGCCGTCGCGCTTGGCGCGGGTGCTCAGCGACCCGGCGTCGGAGCCGGTGCCCGGTTCGGTGAGGCCGAAGCAGCCCAGCGCCTCACCGCTGATCAGCCGCGGCAGCCACTCCTGCTTCTGCTCGTCGGTGCCGTGCGCGGCGATCGTCTTCGACACCAGGCCGAGCGACACCGACACGATCCCGCGCACCGCGGAGTCGCCGCGGCCCAGCTCCTCGGTGACCAGGACGTAGGACAGCATGTCGGCGTCCACCCCGCCGTACCGCTCGTCCAGCGTCAGGCCGAGGAACCCCAGCTCACCGAGCCGCCGCACCACGGACTGGTCGACGTGCTCGGCGCGGTCCCACTCCCGGGCGTTGGGCGCGATCTCGGCGTCCACGAACTCCGCCGCCATCCGGCGGAAGTCGCGCTGGGTCTCGGTGAGACCGAAATCCCGTGCCAGCATTGGCTTTCTCCTCCTCAGACGTCTTCGGGCGCGGTGCCCGCGGCGGTCAGCGGCAGGCCGAGCTGCGCGCGTTCGGCCAGCCACCGCGTCGGGCGGTAGCGCGGGTCGCCGGTGGCTTCGTGCAGCGCGCGCTGCAGTGTGAGCAGCCGGGCCGGGCCGACCTCGTCGCCCCAGGCCAGCGGGCCGCGCGGGTAGCCGAGCCCGAGCCGCACGCCCAGGTCGATGTCCGCGGGCGCGGCGATGCCCTGCTCGGCGATGGAGGCGGCCACCGAGACGATCGACGACACCAGCCGTTGCGCCACACCGCCTTCGACGTCCCGCACCACCGACACGGCTTTGTCGCCGCGGGCCAGGACCGCTCGCGCGTCCCGAGCCGCGGCCGGGTCGGCGGCCGGGGTGATCGCCAGCACCCGGCGCGCGGTCCGGATCGACAGCGGGTCGACGCCGAAGGTCCGCTCCGGCGGCAGCCCCTGCGCGGCGATCGCGGTGGCGACCGTGGTGCCCCACGTGGTGACGAGCGCGACCGCGTCCTCGGTGACCGTGTCGGCGACCTTCGCGCCGGCCTCGGTCAGCGCGGCGCGCAGCTCGTCATCGTCCGTCCACACCGGACGATCCGCGTCCCCGGTGATGGGCTTCTCGACGGGCTTTTCGGCGCCCTCGGTGTAGTCGAACCAGCCCTGCTTCGTCTTGCGGCCGTGCAGGCCGGCGGCGACCCGGTTCGGCGTCAGGAAGGACGCGCGCAGGCGGTCGGAGTAGCGGAACCCGGCCCAGATCGACTCGATCACCGTCGCGGTGACATCCAGCCCGGTGAGGTCCATCAGCTCGAACGGGCCCATCTTCAGGCCCAGCACGTCACGCGCGATGCGGTCCAGCTCGGCCGGCTCCGCGGCCTGGCGCTCCAGCAGCGCGAGCGCCTCGGTGACCAGCCCGCGGCCGGCGTGGTTGATCAGGAAGCCCGGCGTGTCCGACACGACGACCGCGCTGTGCCCGGTGTCCCGGACCAGTGTGGACACCCTGTCCACCACCTCGGGCCGGGTCCGGGCGCCGGGGATCACCTCGACGATCTTCATCAGCGGCGCCGGGTTGAAGAAGTGCAGCCCGACCAGGCGGGACGGATCGGACAGCCGCGCCGCGATCTGCGTGACCGGCAGCGACGAGGTGTTCGTGGCGAACACCGTCGTGGCCGGCAATGCCTTCTCCAGTTCGGTGAACAACGCGGCCTTGGTGTCCAGGTCCTCGCGGATCGCCTCGATCACCAGGTCCGCCTCGCCCGGCTGTGCGGGGGAGTCCAGCGGCACCAGGCGCGCGCCGATCGCGGCGGCCTCCTCGGCGGTGCTGCGGCCCTTCGCCACGGCCCGGTCGAGCATGCCGCGGACGAACTCCACGGCCTCGCCGACCGACTCCGGCCGGGCGTCGGCCAGCTCCACGGTGTGCCCGGCGGTCGCGGCCCACTGGGCGATCCCGCGGCCCATCACCCCGGTCCCGACGATCCTGATGCGCACGGTCCTCTCCTTCATCGCAGATACACCCGCTCCGGGTCGACATCTTCGCGCAGCAACCGTAGTTCGGCCTCGCTCGGCGGTTCGATCACCGTCAGGTCGCCGCCCACCTCCAGCGGCCAGCCGGTGCACTCGCGCGCCTGGTCCACGGTGACGCCAGGGTGCAGCGCGACCAGCTTCAGCTCCTCTCCCGGGCCGCTGCGCGCGAGGATGCCGAGTTCGGTGATCACCCTGGTGACGCCGAGCCCGGCGGGCCGCACACCGTCGGCGAGGGCGCGGTCGGGGCCGGGCGAGGTGCAGAAGTCCAGCTCGTCCACAAAGGACCGGGGGTCGTGGCGGCGCATCACCACGAACACCTCACGCGAGTTCGCCATGACCTCCATCGCGCCGCCGGAACCGGGCAGCCGCACCTTCGGGGAGTGCCAGTCGCCGATCACCGAGGAGTTCAGGTTGCCCCAGCGGTCGATCTGCGCGGCGCCGAGGAACCCGACGTCGATGTGCCCGCCCTGCAGCACGTAGCCGAACAACGCGGGCATCGACAGCACCGCCTCGGCACCGGTGATCAGCACGGCGTCGGCGATGGTCTCCGGCAGGTGCGACGGGTGCGCTCCGCACACGCCCGACTCGTAGACGATCTCCAGGTCCGGCGCGACGGTCAGGTGGGCCAGCGACGCGGCCAGCGTGGGCAGGCCAATGCCGGCGAACACCGTGCGCTTGCCCGCCAGCTCGCGGGAGGCGACGACGGACAGCGTTTCACTCGAGGTGGTCATGTCAGAGCCTCCGTCCGTAGTTCACCGGTTCGCTCAGCGCTTCGCCGACCACGAGGCCGGCCCAGAACTCCTCGCCCAGCTTGGCGACGTACTCGGCGTGGTCGGCCGTGCCGTGCACCCACTCCGCCATCCACGCGGCCAGCTTCTCCTTGTCCCTGCTGATGCCCGACCACGCGCGGTAGAAGGCGTTGTCGCGGTCGTAGTAGCCCTGCGCGAACGACGGGTGGGCCCCGCGCGGGACCTCGACCACCGCGTCCACGGCGTGCGCGGGCACCACCGTGCGGTTCGGGTCGGAGCGGACCACCTCGTCCGCCACGATCTCCTCGACCACGACGATCGCCCTGTCCGCGGCGAACACCGCCTCGGCCTGGATGCCGGTCAGGCCCCAGATCTGGGTGTTTCCCGCCCGGTCGGCGCGCTGGGCGTGGATGATCGTGACGTCCGGGTTGACCGGCGGGACGACGTAGATCTGCTCGTCGCCGTAGGGGGAGGCGACCTTGCGGATGTTCGGGTTGACGCCAGGCAGGTCGGAGCCGGCGTAGGAGCGCAGCGGGTAGAACGGCAGGCGCTGCGCCCCGGCGAGGTAGCGGCAGATCAGGCCGTAGTGGCTGTACTCCTCGAACTCCAGCGGCTCGGGGTCGGCGTGCTCGATCCGGCGGCGCAACTCGCCCAGCGACCCGGCGGAGGAGTTGCCGACGAACGAGGACACCAGCTTGCGCACGCACCCGCCGGCGAGCATCTGGTCGACGACGATGTCCGCGGTCATCCGGACGACGGTGAGGTCGCGGCGGCCCTGGCGGATGATCTCGTGCCCGGCCGCGGTGGGGATGAGGTGCGTGAACCCCTCCAGGGCGACGGTGTCCCCGTCGTGCACGAAAGCCGCGACCGCGTCGCGCAGGCTCATCGTCTTGTCCGGACCCGGGCGGGGCATCGTCGCGCTCCTGTGCTGCTCGTGGATGGGGCGGTCTTCACCGTGCCACCGAGATTGATTAGTGTCCAATACCGAATCAGAGTCAGATCAAGACGGAGCTGGTAATAATGGAGCTGCGTTACCTCACGTCCTTCCTGGCCGTGGCCGAGGAGCTGCACTTCGGGCGCGCCGCCAAGCGGCTGCAGATGGCGCAGCCGCCGCTGTCGCAGCAGATCCGGCAGCTGGAGAAGGAGCTGGGGGTGCAGCTGTTCGAGCGCAACACCCGCTCGGTGCGGCTGACCAGCGCGGGCGAGTCGTTCCTCGCGCCGGTCCGGCGGGTGATGGAGGACCTGGACATCGCCACGAAGGCGGCGCGCGCGGCGGGCCGGGGCGAGTACGGGCGCGTGACGGTGGGGTTCGCGGGCGCGTCCAGCCACGAGAGCCTGCCGCTGCTGACCCGCGCCGTGCGGGCCGCGCACCCGGGGCTGGAGCTGGTGATGCGCGGCCAGACGTACGCGAACGTGGCGCTGGCGCGCGTCGCGGACGGCTCGCTGGACCTGGGGTTCGTCCGGCTGCCGATCACCCAGCCCGGCGTCGAGGCACGGGTGATCGACGAGGAGGAGATGATCTGTGCGCTGCCGTCGGACCATCCCCTGGCGCGGCTGGACGAGGTGCCGGTCGAGGCGCTGGCGGAGGAGGCGTTCGTGAGCTTCCCGGCCAACGCCGGGTCCAGCGTGCGGGACGCGACGGTGCGGGTGTGCGTGTCGGCCGGGTTCAACCCGCGGGTAGTGCAGGAGGCGCCGGACTCGTACACGATCCTCGCGCTGGTGGCGGCCGGGGTCGGGGTGACGCTGACGGTTTCGTCGTGCCAGCACATCCAGCAGACGGGGCTGGCGTACCGGCCGCTGGCGGGTGAGCCGGTGCGGTTGCAGGCCGCGCTCGCCTGGCGGCCGGACAACCCGTCGGCGGCGTTGCGGACGGTGCTGGCGATCGCGGAGCAGGCCTTGCCTACGCCTGCCTAGGGGTCCTGGCGGATTGCGCGCCGTGGGGTGACACGCCGAGCAGGGGAAGCCACACGGTGTCCACGATCTCGACGATCGCCTCGTCCGGGACCGCGCCCATGCGCATCAGCATGTCGTGGCGCAGCAGGTCGAAGGGCAGGTTCACCAGGCGCGCGGACCGCGGCTCGTCCGCGAGCTCGCCGCGTTCGACGGCGCGCTCGACGAGCGCCGCGAAGGGGGGCGTCTGGTCCGCGGGGCGGAGGCGGCCGCGGAGGTCGTCGAAGGTGGTTCCGGTCTCGCGGAAGTAGTCCGCCAGCTGGATGCGCAGGAGCACCACCGCGCGGGACCGCTCGGCGTTGATCGTGCGCAGGAGTGCGAGGGCGTCCTGGCGCAGGCTGCCGGTGTCGGGAGGGATGTCGAGTGGACGCCAGTGCCGGGCGAGTGTGGCGACGAGGAGGTCCTCGCGCTGCGGCCAGCGGCGGTAGAGCACCGGCTTGCTGGTGCCGGCGCACGCCGCGACGGCCTCGTAGGTGAAGCCGTGGTAGCCCTGGTCGACCAGAACCTCCCAGGCGGCATCGGTGATCGCGTTCTCCAGGGTGGCACCCCTGCGTCGCGTGGAAATGCCGTCCGTGCGCTGCCGCTCACCCATCACTGCCCCACGTCTCAAGCAATACCGTTAGATCCGCTTGCGTATCTTAACCCGCGGACGTAGTCTCGGAGTCATAAGATACCAAGTCGTTTCTAAACGGGGGGAGACCCGTATGTCCATGATGAACGCCGCGCTGGTGGAGTCCTTCGACGAGCCGCCGCACTTCTGCTCCGTCCCGGCCCCTGAGGCTGGTCCCGACCAGGAGGTGGTGGACGTCCTCGCCGTCGGCGTGCACCCCGCCACGCGCGGCATCGCCGCCGGCAAGCACTACACGAGTCCCCAGGCACTGCCCGCCCTGGCGGGTGCGGACGCCGTCGTCCGCCGGGCGAACGGCAGCCTCGGCTACGTCATGCTCATGGGTGCGGGCACACTGGCCGAGCGCATCGTCGTCGATCCGGCCGCCGTCATCCCGGTTCCGGACGGAGCCGATCCCGCACTCGTGGCCGCCACCATGAACCCGGCGCTGTCCTCATGGACTGCGCTGCGCACCCGCGTGCCGTTCCAGGCCGGGCAGTCGGTCCTGGTGCACGGCGCGACCGGCAACGCCGGCTCGACGGCCGTCAAGGTCGCCAAGCACCTCGGCGCGGGGCGGGTGATCGCCGCCGGACGCAACCGCGCCCGCCTCGACGAACTCCTCGATCAGGGCGCGGACGCCGTCGTGCAGCTCCGCCACGACGAGGACGCCACCGCGGCCGCGCTCGCCGAGGCCGCCGCCGAGGTCGACGTGGTCCTGGACTACGTGTGGGGGCAGCCGACCGAACTCGCCATGCGTGCCGTCCTCGGAGCGCGGACCCAGCACACCCGCCTGCTCGACTGGGTGCAGATCGGTGGCATGGGCGGCGACGGGATCACCCTGTCCGGGCACCTCCTGCGCTCCAACGCTTTCCGGATCCTGGGCAGCGGCTTCGGCGCCGTGGACACGCAGGTCATGCAGCGGGAGTTCACCGAGCTCGTGGCCGCGATCGCGGCGGGCGGCATGGCCGTGCGCCCGCACCCGTTCCCGCTCGACCAGGTCGAGGCGGCCTGGGCCCACCGGGACGCGCCCGGGGAGCGCACGGTCATCCTCCTGCGTGATTGAGACGACCGCCGTCTTACCGGCCCCGCGATTCGGTATTGGACTCTTCTAGGTCCCGTTTGGCACGGTGTCCGAGCAACACGGGATCTCAAGGGAGAGAAAATCACCATGAGCACGGCCACGGCGGCCAGACGAGCGGGCATCGGGTCGTTCATCGGCTCGACCATCGAATGGTTCGACTTCTACATCTACGGCACCGCGTCGGCGCTGGTCTTCGACGAGGTCTTCTTCCCCGAGCTGGACGGGGCGCTCGGCACGCTGGTGGCCTTCGCGACGTTCTGGGTCGGCTTCCTCGCCCGCCCGCTGGGCGGGGTGATCTTCGGCCACTACGGCGACCGCCTCGGCCGCAAGAAGACGCTGGTCATCACGCTGCTGATGATGGGGATCTCGACCACGCTGATCGGCGTCCTGCCCTCCTACGCGCAGATCGGCGTCGCCGCGCCGTTGCTCCTCATCGCGATCCGCATGGTGCAGGGCATCGGCCTCGGCGGGGAGTGGGGCGGCTCCGTCCTCATCGCCTCCGAGCACGCGCCCAAGGGCAAGTCGATCCTCTACGGCGCGTTCGCCCAGCAGGGCTCGCCCGTCGGCAACACCCTGAGCACCGTCTGCTTCCTGGCGATCAGCCAGCTGCCCGACGACGCGTTCACCTCGTGGGGCTGGCGCTTGCCGTTCCTGTTCTCCGCGCTGCTGGTGATCGTCGGCCTGTTCATCCGGCTGCGGGTCGCCGAATCGCCGGCGATGGCGAACCTCATCGAGAAGAAGGAGGTCGCCAAGCTGCCGTTCACCGAGGTGCTCCGCACGCAGCCGCTGCTGATCGTCCTCGGCATCGGCGCCTGCACCATCGGCCTGTCGGCCACCTACTTCAAGTCGACGTTCGCGTTGTCCTGGGCCACCTCGGACCTCAGCTTCGACAAGAGCTCGTTCCTGACGATCATCCTGGTCGCCAACATCACGCAGATCCTGGTGCAGCCGTGGGGCGCGGTGATCGCGACGAAGATGCGCAGCTGGTCCCGCGCCGTGATCGTGATGCTGGTGCCGGAGATCCTGCTGATGCCGCTGATGTTCCTGTTCATCGGCACCGAGAACTACGCGCTCGCGATGATCGGCACCGCGGTCGCGACCGTGCCGCACTGCCTGTACTACGCGGCGCTGGCCGGCATGCTCGCCAGCCGCTTCCCCGCGAACGTGCGCTACACCGGGATCTCCCTGTGCTACCAGCTGTGCGGCACCCTGCTCGGCGGCACCACGCCGATCGTGGGCCAGTTCCTGCTGAACCAGACCGGGTCGATCGTCGCGGTGATCGTGTACGCGGTGTTCCAGGTCGTGCTGACGCTGGGCTGCATGCTCGCGTTGCTGCGCAAGCCCAACTACGACGAGCGCGCCGGCGAGCCGACCGGTGCGCAGGCCGTCGCGGCCTGAGGGGAGTGACTTCGATGCCGGTGGTGGCGAACGGGATCCCGGAGATCCTGGCGCTCGCGGGGCGCGACCTGGGCCGCTCGTCGTGGCGGGAGGTGACGCAGGAGCTGATCGACGCCTACGCCGAGGTGTCCGGGGACCACCAGTGGATCCACACCGACCCCGCCCGCGCGGCGGACGGCCCGTTCGGCCGCACGATCGCGCACGGTTACATGACGCTGAGCTGGGGCATCCCGATGGTCGCCGAGCTGCTCCAGGTCACCGGCGTCGGCATGGCGCTGAACTACGGGGTCAACAAGGTCCGCTTCCCGGCGCCCGTCCCGGTCGGCAGCCGGGTGCGGCTGCACGCAGTGATCGCCGTGGTCGAGGAGGTCGGCCGCGGCGGGGTGCAGGTGACGCGGAACTTCACCTTCGAAATCGAGGGCTCGGCGAAACCGGCCTGCGTGGCGGAATCCCTGACCCGCTACTACCCGTAAGACATATCGCGGGCGTATCGGAAAGCGCAGACGCCGTGGCAACAGCCTCCCGCCTTCAGTGGAGGTATGAACCACACCCTGCCACTGCCCGCGCCCGCCCGGCGCGTCCGCCGGATCGTGCTCGTCGGCCTCGCGATCGCCGGGGTGGTGATCGCCGCGCCCGGGGTGCGGCGGCTGTTCGTGGCCGCCGCGCCGCCGGTTCCGTGGACCACCCTCGGCGAGGCCGACGGTGTCGTCCCGGACGGCGCGCCGGTCTCGGTGTGGGACGAAACCCCGGCGGTGGGCAAGCTCGACGCCGACCTCCTCGACGCGCTGCGGCGTGCGGCGAAGGCCGCCGAAGCGGACGGCGTCCAGCTCCGCGTCAACAGCGGCTGGCGCTCGCCCGAGTACCAGGAGGAGCTGCTGCGGCGCGCGGTCGCCCGGCACGGCTCCCTGCAGGAGGCCGCGCGCTGGGTCGCGACCCCGGAAACGTCGCCGCACGTGGCGGGCGAAGCCGTCGACATCGGCCCGGCCCGCGCCGCGGCGTGGCTGTCCGCGCACGGCGCCGCGTACGGGCTGTGCCAGATCTACCGCAACGAGCCCTGGCACTACGAACTCCGCCCGGACGCGGTGCGCCACGGCTGCCCGCCGATGTACCCGGACCCGTCGGAGGACCCGCGGATGCGGCCGTGATCCGCTCCGGATATGCGGGCGATATGCCGCGCTGCCTACGCTGCCGATATGCGCGTGCTGATCGTGGAGGACGAGCCCTACCTGGCCGAAGCAGTCCGGGACGGCCTGCGGCTGGAAGCGATCGCCGCCGACATCGCCGGTGACGGGGACACCGCGCTGGAGCTGCTCAGCGTCAACTCCTACGACCTCGCGGTCCTCGACCGCGACATCCCCGGCCCCTCCGGCGACGAGATCGCGCGGCACATCATCGCCTCCGGCAGCGGCACCCCGATCCTCATGCTCACCGCCGCCGACCGGATCGACGACAAGGTCTCCGGGTTCGAGCTCGGCGCCGACGACTACCTCACCAAACCGTTCGAGCTGCGGGAACTGGTCCTGCGCCTGCGGGCGCTCGACCGCAGGCGCGCGCACGCCCGGCCGCCGGTCCGCGAGATCGCGGGTCTGCGGGTGGACCCGTTCCGCCGGGAGGTCTACCGCGACGGCCGCTACGTCGCGCTCACCCGCAAGCAGTTCGCCGTGCTGGAGGTCCTCGTCGCGGCCGAAGGCGGGGTGGTGAGCGCCGAGGAGCTGCTGGAGCGGGCTTGGGACGAGAACGCCAACCCGTTCACCAACGCCGTCCGCATCACCGTGTCCGCGCTGCGCAAACGGCTCGGCGAGCCGTGGCTCATCGCCACCGTGCCCGGCGTCGGCTACCGGATCGACACCGGCGGAGACCGTGGATAGGCGTCGCGGGCTGAGCCTGCGGCTGAAACTCACCCTCAGCTACGCCGGGTTCCTCCTGCTCGCCGGCGCGCTCCTGATGGTCTTGCTCTGGGTGCTGCTCGTGCGTTCGTTCCCCGACCGGGCGCCCGGGCCGCCCCGGCGCCCTCCCGGCCTGCTCGCCGTCGGCGGGCCCGCCGCGGCCACCGCGGTGGCCTTCCTACTGTTCTTCGGCCTGCTCGGCGGATGGGTGCTCGCCGGGCGGATGCTGGCGCCGCTGAACAGGATCACCGACGCGGCGCGGCGGGCGTCCGACGGCTCGCTGTCCCACCGCATCCGCATGGACGGCCCGGACGACGAGTTCCACGAGCTCGCCGACGTGCTCGACACGATGCTGGAACGGCTCGAATCCCAGGTCACGGAGCAGCAGCGGTTCGCCGCGAACGCCTCGCACGAGCTGCGCACGCCGCTGGCGATCTCGCAGACGCTGCTCGACGTCGCCCGCAAGGATCCGACGTGGGACCGGGACGAGCTCATCGAACGCCTGCACGTCGTCAACACGCGGGCCATCGACCTGACCGAGGCGCTCCTGCTGCTCAGCCGCAGCGACCGGCGCAGCTTCACCCGCGAGCCCGTCGACCTGTCCCTCGTCGCCGAAGAAGCCGCCGAAACGCTGTTGCCCCTCGCCGAACGACGCGGGATCAAGCTCGGCGTCGCCGGCGAGGCGGCGCGGGTCACCGGTTCGGCCGAGCTCGTCCTGCGGATGGTGACGAACCTCGTCCAGAACGCGATCGTGCACAACCTCCCCGCCGGCGGCACCGTGACCGTCCACACGGGACCGGACGAGGACGCGAGCGTGGTGCGGGTGGAGAACACCGGGCCGCCGTTGCCGCCGGACTTGGTGCCGACGCTGACCGAACCCTTCCACCGCGGCACGAAACGCACTCGCACCGGGGAGCACGCGGGGGTCGGCCTCGGGCTCGCCATCGTGGCGAGCATCGTCCGCGCCCACGACGGGACGCTCGAACTCGCTGCCCGGCCGGAAGGCGGGCTCGTCGCCACCGTCCGGCTGCCCCGCTGACCGGTCCGACGGGGAAGGGCTGCGAGGATCGGGGGTGTGATCGAAGTACGCGCTGCCCGCCCGGAGGAGTTCGAGGCCGTGGCCGCGTTGCGGTGGCGGTGGGTGGCCGAGCGGGACGGTCCGCCGCCGGGGGTGGACCGCGGCCGGTTCGTCCGGGAGTTCGCCGTGTGGGCGCGGGAGCACGCGACCACCCACCGGTGCCTCGTCCTGGTGCGGGAGGGTGCGGTGATCGGGATGGGGTTCCTCGCGATCACCCCGCGCGTGCCGGCGCCTCAGTCGTTCTCGCGCACCTCCGGTGACGTGCAGTGCGTGTACGTGGTGCCCGAAGCGCGGGACGCCGGCCTCGGCGGACGGCTCATCGACGGGCTGCTGGAGCTGGCCGTGGAGCTTGGGGTGGAACGGGTGACCGTGCATTCGTCGTCGCGCGCGGTGAGGGCCTACGAGCGGCACGGTTTCGCCGTTTCGCCGCTGTTGCTCCAGAAGGTGGTGCTTTTCCGACCGCGCCGTTGACCGCGAACAAACTTCACGTTATGGTCCATATCACGTGGTCTAGACCAAAAGTCATCCGGGTTCACCGCAAGGAGCCGACATGACCATCAGACGACGCATCGCGACCATCGCCGCCGGGGCGGCCCTCGCTCCCATCGCCCTCGTGGCCCTCCCGGGCACCGCCAGCGCCCACGGCTACGTCAACTCCCCGCCGAGCAGGCAGGCCCAGTGCGCGCAGGGGATCGTGCCCTGCGGCGACATCAAGTACGAACCGCAGAGCGTGGAAGGCCCGAAGGGGCTGCGCAGCTGCAGCGGCGGCAACACCCGCTTCGCCGAGCTCGACGACGACAGCAAGGGCTGGCGCGCCACCCCGGTCGGCAGCACGGTGACCTTCACCTGGAGGCTGACCGCCCAGCACCGCACCAGCACGTGGGAGTACTACATCGGCGGCACCCGCGTCGGGTTCGTCGACGACGGCGGCGCGCAGCCCCCGGCGACCGTCTCGCACCCGGTCGACCTCAGCGGCTTCAGCGGGCGGCAGAAACTGCTGGCGGTGTGGAACATCGCCGACACCGCCAACGCCTTCTACGCCTGCGTGGACCTGCAGATCGGCTGACGGCGCGTCTGTCCACCCCGGACGGTTGCCGCGCACCCGTCCGGGGTGGATCATGGCGGGGTGAACCGCTGGAACCCCGACACCGTCGCGCCGCCCGCCGGGCGCTACAGCCACCTCGCGTCCGTGCCCGAGGGGCACGAGATCGTCTACCTCGCCGGGCAGCTCGGCGTGCGGCCGGACGGCACGCTCGCCGGGCCGGACGCGCGGGCCCAGGGCGAGCAGATCTTCGCCAACATCGAGGCGCTGCTCTCCGCCGCCGGTGGCGGGCCGGAACACCTGGTGAAGCTGCTGACGCTCGTCGGCGGGGTGGAGCACCTCGACGGCTACCGCGCGGCGCAGGCCGAAGCGTTCAAGCTCTGGTTCCCCGGCGACGACTTCCCGGCGCAGTCGCTGGCCGTGGTCGCGGCACTGGCCGCGCCGCAGTACGTCGTCGAGGTCGAGGCGATCGCCGCGATCCCGCGGAAAGGCTGACCCTCAGCCCAGGTCGTTCGCGATCGCCGTCGCCGCCGCCGACAGCGCGCCGACCCAGGTGGGCAGCAGGTCGTGGTCGAATCGGGCCGACGGCAGGGCCACCGACAACGCGGCCGCGGGCTCGGCCCCGGCGGGCCACGGGATCGCCACGCCGACCGCGGTCAGGCCGGTCTCCGTCAGCTGGTCGTTGACCGCGAAGCCGCGCCGCCGCACCAGGCCCAGCTCACGCCGCAGGCGGACCAGGTCCACGTCCGTCCCGGCGTACCGGCGCGTCAGCTCGGCCGGCGGCAGCGCGGCCAGCAGCGCCTTGCCGCCGGACACCTGGTGCGCGGGCAGCGCCCGGCCCGCCCGGTCGCCCACCCGCAGGATCTGGTCGCACTCCACCGACGCCACGAACCGCGTCTCTGTGCCTGCCAGGACCTGCAGGTTCACCGTCTCCCGCACCCGCGCCACCAGCGCACGCAGGTGGGGCATCGCCGCCTGGCGCAGCAACGCCACCGGCGCGCCGGCCGGATCCGCGGGCCGCAGCACCGGCCCGGCCTGGTAGCGGCGGTCCGGGCCCTGCTCGGCGAAGTCCCGGTACACCAGCATCTGCAGCAGCCGGTGCGCCGTCGAGCGGGACACCCCCAGCCGCGCGGCCGCCTCGGACACCCCCATCGGCCCCTCCTGCTGCAGCACCGTGGCCAGGTGGAGCGCGTGGTCGACCGAGTCGATCGCGTACGACGGCTTGTTCTTCACAGCAGAATTCTAGATCCCTGCTGACAGAACATCGCCTAGCGTCCTCCTCGACCCGCCGTCCCCGAGGAAGGAGTGGCCAGGCGATGACCGCCAACCAGCCCGATCCGTCCCCCGAGCTCGACGAGCTGTACCGGGGGTTCGCGGAGGAACTGCTCGTTCCACTGTGGACCGAGATCGGCGACCTGATGCCGATGAGCCCGTCCCCGGCGATGCGCCCGCACGCCTGGCGCTGGAAGACCCTGCTGCCGCTGGCGGAAAAGGCCGGCGAGCTGGTGCCGGTCGGCCGCGGCGGCGAGCGGCGCGCCATCGCGCTGGCCAACCCGGGCCTCGGCGGCGCGCCGTACGCGACGCCGACCCTGTGGGCCGCGATCCAGTACCTCGGCCCCGGTGAGAACGCGCCCGAGCACCGGCACACCCAGAACGCGTTCCGGTTCGTCGTCGAGGGCGAAGGCGTGTGGACCGTCGTGAACGGCGACCCGGTGGCGATGCGCCGCGGCGACTTCCTGCTCACCCCCGGCTGGCACTTCCACGGCCACCACAACACCGCCAGTGAGCCGATGGCCTGGATCGACGGCCTGGACATCCCGTTCGTGCACTACACCGGCTCGGCGTTCTTCGAGTTCGGCCCCGACCAGGTGTCCAGCACCGAAACCCCGGAGCGCTCCCGCGCCGAGCGGCTGTGGGCCCACCCCGGCCTGCGCCCGGTGTCGCAGACCGCGCCTGCGGTGAACTCGCCGATCGCCGCCTACCGCTGGGAGCACACCGACGCCGCGCTGACCGACCAGCTCGCGCTGGAGGACGAGGGCCACCCGGGCGTGGTCGAGCCCGGTCACGCCGCGGTCCGCTTCACCAACCCGACCACCGGCGGCGACGTCATGCCGACCATCCGCGCCGAGTTCCACCGGCTGCGCGCCGGCGCCGAGACCGCGCCGCGGCAGGAGGTCGGATCGGCCGTGTGGCAGGTCTTCGACGGCTCCGGCACGGTCCGCGTCGGCGATCAGGAGTGGACCGTCGACCACGGCGACCTGTTCGTCGTGCCGTCCTGGGCCGAGGTGACCCTCGCCGCCGACACGCGGCTGGACCTGTTCCGCTTCAGCGACACCCCGATCTTCGAACGGCTGCACGCCGACCGCGTGCGGGTGGGAGGGCAGCGGTGAAGCTCGCGACCCTGCGCACCGCCGAGGGCACCCGCGCCATCCGCGTCGAGGGTGAGCGCTACGCCGAGCTCGGCGCGCCCGACGTCGGCGCGTTCCTGGCCCAGGAGGACTGGCGCGCCCAGGCCGAGACGGTCACCCCGGAGCGGCCGCTGGCCGGTGCGGACCTCGCCCCGGTCGTGCCGCGCCCGGGCAAGATCCTGTGCGTCGGCCTGAACTACCGCAACCACATCCTGGAGATGGGCCGCGAACTGCCGCGGTACCCGACGCTGTTCGCCAAGTACCCGGAGGCGCTCGTCGGCCCGGCCGACCCGATCGCGCTGCCGCCCGAATCGGACGCGGTGGACTGGGAGGCCGAGCTGGCCCTCGTCGTCGGCGCCACCGTGCGTCGCGCGAGCGAGACCGAGGCGGCCGCGGCGATCGCCGGGTTCAGCGTGCTGAACGACGTCACCACCCGCGACTGGCAGTACCGGTCGCCGATGTGGTTGCAGGGCAAGACCTTCGAGGGCACCACGCCGTTCGGCCCGTACCTGGTGACCCCGGACGAGCTGCCCGGCGGCACCAGGCCCGAGCTGGACCTGAGCTGCGCGGTCGACGGCGAGCAGGTGCAGAAGGCCAACACCGGCGACCTGGTGTTCGACCCGGTCGAGCTGGTCCGCTACGCCTCCACGATCCTCACGTTGTGGCCCGGCGACGTCATCGCCACCGGCACCCCCGGCGGGGTCGGCCACGCGCGGAAACCACCGCGGTACCTGTCCCACGCCGCCCGGCTGGTCACCGAGATCAGCGGACTGGGCAGGCTGGAGAACGTGGCCCGCGATGAGTGACTGGATGGACGACGGCACGCGGCTCGTCCTCCGGGCGATCGACGAGCTGCCCGACGACGCGTTCGACGCGCCGACGCTGCTGCCCGGATGGACCCGCCGCCACCTCGTGGCGCACCTGCACTACAACGCCGAAGCGCTCCGACGGCTGCTGAGCTGGGCTCGCACCGGCGTCGAGTCGCGCATGTACGAAAGCGCCGAGCACCGCGCCGCCGAGATCGAGGCGGGGGCGAAGCTGCCCGTGCCCGAACTGCGGCGGCTGGTGCACGGCTCGGCCGACGCGCTGGCCGCCGACGTGGCGGCCCTGCCCGCGGACGGCTGGGCCAACGAGGTGGTCACCGCGCAGGGCCGGACCGTGCCCGCCACCGAGATCGTCTGGATGCGCACCCGCGAGGTCGCCGTGCACGCCGTCGACCTCGACTGCGGCGTCGGGTTCGAGGACCTGCCCGCGGACCTGGTCGAGGCGCTGATCGCCGACGCGCTGCGGCGGCGGACCGCGCAGGGCCACGGCCCCGCCCTCGCGCGCTGGCTCACCGGACGCGCCGAGCAGGCCCCCGAACTCGGCCCCTGGCTGTAGGAGGAAGACATGACCGACACCGATGTCGTGGTGGTCGGCGGCGGGATCGGCGGGCTCGCCAACGCCCTCGCCCTCGCCGCGGCCGGGCAACGGGTCCGGGTGCTGGAGCGGGCCCCGGCGTTCGCCGAGGTGGGCGCCGGGCTGCAGCTGGCCCCCAACGCGACCCGGATCCTGCGTGAGTGGGGTCTGCTGGACGAAGTGGTCGCGCGCGGCGTGCTGCCGCGGCGGCTGGTGCTCAAGGACGCGCTCGACGGCGCCGAGCTGACGTCGATGGACCTCGGGCCGGGGTTCGTCGAACGCTACGGCGCGCCGTACGTGGTGATCCACCGCAGCGACCTGCTGACCATCCTGCACGACGCTTGTGCCGATGCCGGAGTCGAGTTGCTGGCCGATCACAAGGTCGACGACGTCGAGGTGCGGCCCGACGGCGTCCGGCTGCGGGTGGGGGAGCGGGAGTTCGCGGCTGGCGCCGCGCTGGCGGCCGACGGGCTGTGGTCGTCGCTGCGGTCGCGGCTGTCCGGCGACCAGCCGGTGTGCTCCGGGTACGTCGCCTACCGCGGCACCCGCCCGGTGTCCGAGGTGACCGGGCTGGATGCTGATGTGCTGACCGACGTGGTCGTCCACTTCGGACCGAAGTGCCACCTCGTGCAATACCCGTTGCGGGGTGGGGAGTTGCTCAACACGGTCGCGGTGTTCGCCTCGCCCGCCTACGAGCGCGGCGAGACCGAGTGGGGCGGCCCGGAGGAGCTGGACGCGGCGTTCGAGCACACTTGTGACGCGGTGCGGCGCGGTCTGGCGTGGCTGTGGCGGGACCGGCGGTGGCCGATGTACGACCGGCTGCCGGTGCCGCGCTGGGTCGACGGACGGCTGGCGCTGACCGGCGACGCGGCGCACCCGATGCTGCAATACCTCGCGCAGGGGGCGTGCCAGGCGCTGGAAGACGCGCACAGCCTCGCCGGCGAGGTCGCCAAGCAGCAGGCCGCCGCCGCGCTGGACTGGCCGGCCGCGCTCACGGCGTACGAGCAGGCCCGCACGGCGCGGACCGCGCGCGTGCAGTCCAGCGCGCGGGTCTGGGGCGAGCTCTGGCACTGCGACGGCCTGGCCCGGCTGCTGCGCAACCAGTACCTGACCGAACGCCCCCTGGACGACTACCGCTGGACCGACTGGCTCTACCAGCCGTGAGGCGCTGACGGGGCACCTCCGCCGTGCAGGTGCCCCGCCGGGGCGGTTGCGTCCGCACGGCCCCTGGGGGACGCTGGTCGCCCTGGGAGGAGCGACGATGGGGACGACCTACCTGCACGCGGTGGCCTCGCTGGACGGCTACATCGCCGACGAGAACGACGACGTGGGACCGCTCCACGACTGGTACTTCAACGGCGACCACCCGCTCGTCGACGAGGACCACCCCGACATCCACGGTTCGCCGTTCCGGGTCTCGGCGGCCTCCGCCGAGTACGTGCGCGGCATGTGGTCGCGGCAGAAGGTCCTGGTCGTCGGGCGGCACCAGTTCGACCTGACCAACGGCTGGGAGGGTCATCCGCCCGCGAGCGAGCACGTCGTGGTCGTGTCGCACCGGCCGCGGCCCGCGGGCTGGCACCCGGAGGCGCCGTACCACTTCGCCGGCTCGGTGGAGGAGGGGATGGCGCGAGCGCAGGAGCTGGCCGGCGACGGCGAAATCGGGGTGGGCGCGGGCGACGTCGGCGCGCAGGCGCTGGCGCTCGGGCTCATCGACCACGTGGCGATCGACGTCGTGCCGGTCGTCTTCGGCCGGGGGAAGCCGTACTTCGGATCGCTCGCCGGCGGCGACCTGATGCTGGGCGATCCCGAGGTGGTCGTCCAGGGCGACGGCGTGCTGCACCTGCGCCTCCCGGTGCGCCGCCGCGGCTAGCCGGCCGTTGGCCGTCTTCTACAAGGGCGAGTGACCAGGCTCTCACGATCCGCGCGGTCCCGCGTGCGCGCGAGCCGTGGGCATAGTCCCGGGTCAGAGCGGTCCTTTGGAGGGTTCCGACAAAAAACCGCCGTCGGCACGGTGCGGGTGCGACGATCACACTACCGGTGGGTACGCGCGATGCTGGACCAGCGGCCAGGGGAGGCCGCGCAGTCCAACCACCACAACTTGTGAGGCTCGATTCGGTGTTCAGTCGTGTCGCGATCGTCAACCGGGGAGAAGCCGCGATGCGGCTCATCCACGCCGTCGGTGAGCTCAACGCGGAGGGCGGGCCGCGCATCGAAACGGTGGCCCTCTACACCGACGCGGACCGCAACACCACGTTCGTGCGGGAAGCCGACATCGCCTACAACCTGGGTCCCGCGGCCAACCGCCCCTACCTCGACCTCGCCGTCCTGGAACGCGCGCTGATCGAGACGAAGGCCGACGCGGCCTGGGTCGGCTGGGGCTTCGTCGCCGAGGACCCGGCCTTCGCCGAACTCTGCGAGAAGCTCGGGGTCACCTTCATCGGCCCGAACCCGGAGGCGATGCGCAAACTGGGGGACAAGATCGGCGCCAAGCTGATCGCCGAAGAGGTGGGCGTGCCGGTCGCGCCGTGGAGCCGCGGCCCGGTCGAGGACCTCGACGCCGCCCTGCGCTCCGCCGAGCGGATCGGCTACCCGCTGATGCTCAAGGCCACCGCGGGCGGTGGCGGCCGGGGCATCCGGGTCATCCACAACGCCGACGAGCTGCGCGACGCCTACGAGCGCACCAGCCAGGAGGCCGCGCGCGCCTTCGGCAGCGGCGTGGTGTTCCTGGAGCGCCTGGTCACCGGCGCCCGGCACGTCGAGGTCCAGGTCATCGCCGACGGCCAGGGCACCGCGTGGGCGCTGGGCGTGCGCGACTGCTCGGTGCAGCGCCGCAACCAGAAGATCATCGAGGAGTCCTCCTCGCCGCTGCTCGCGCCCGACCAGGTGGCCGAGCTGAAGGCCTCCGCCGAGCGGCTGGCCGTCGCGGTCGGCTACCGCGGCGCCGCCACCGTGGAGTTCCTCTACCACCCGGGCGAGAAGCTGTTCGCCTTCCTCGAGGTCAACACCCGCCTGCAGGTCGAGCACCCGATCACCGAGGCCACCACCGGCATGGACCTGGTCAAGGCCCAGCTGCACGTCGCCTCCGGCGGCAAGCTGGAGGGCGCCCCGCCCGCCGAGCTGGGCCACGCCATCGAGGCCCGGCTCAACGCCGAGGACCCCGACCGCGACTTCGCGCCCGCCCCGGGCCGCATCGCGCTGCTCGACCTCCCAGCCGGCCCCGGCATCCGCGTCGACACCGGCGTCAGCGAGGGCGACACGATCCCCGCCGACTTCGACTCGATGATCGCCAAGATCATCGCCTACGGCCGCGACCGCGACGAGGCGCTGTCCCGCCTGCGCCGCGCGATGCGCGAGACCACGGTGCTCATCGAGGGCGGCACCACCAACAAGAGCTTCGTCCTCGACCTGCTCGACCAGCCCGAGGTGATCGACGCCAGCGCCGACACCGGCTGGATCGACCGGGTCCGCGCCCAGGGCCGCCTGGTCTCGCACGCCCACTCCGGCATCGCGCTGGCCGCCGCCGCGATCGAGGCCTACCAGGACGAGAAGCAGGTGGAGCTGCAACGCCTGCTGTCCACCGCGCACGGCGGCCGCCCGCAGGTGCAGCACGAGGTGGGCCGCCCGATCGACCTCAAGCTGCGCGGCGCGACCTACCGGCTGACCGTCGCCGAGACCGGCCCCGGCCGCTACCGGATCGGGTTCGTCACCGGCGACGACGTGCAGACCGTCGACGCCGAGCTGGAGCGCTACGACTCCCACACCGGCCAGATTCACGTCAACGGCCGCCGCTTCCGGCTGGTGACCGGCACGCACGGGCCGATCCACCTGGTCGAGGTCGACGGTGTCACGCACCGGATCAGCCGCGACGAGGGCGGCGTGGTCCGCTCGCCCGCCCCGGCCCTGGTCGTCGCCACGCCGCTCGCCGTCGGCGACGAGGTCGAGGCAGGCGCCCCGGTGCTGGTGCTGGAGTCCATGAAGATGGAGACCGTCCTGCGCGCGCCGTTCAAGGCGCTGCTCAAGGAGTCGATGGTCTCCGTCGGCAGCCAGGTCGAAACCGGCGCCGCCCTGCTGCGCCTGGAACCGCTGGCCGAGGACGCCGACGCCGCCCCGGAGACCGCCGGGGTGGACCTGGACCTGCCGTCCGAGCCGGACGGTCTGACCGCGGCGCACCGTGTCGAGCGGGGCCTGGCCGACCTGCGCAGCATGCTGCTCGGGTTCGACGTCGATCCGCGCGACGGCGGCCGCACCCTGGCCCGGTACCTGGCCGCGCGCGCCGAGCTGCCGCAGCGGCCGCTGGAGGCCGAGACCGCGCTGCTGGAGGTCTTCGCCGACCTGTCCGAGCTGTCCCGCAACAAGCCCGACGGTGAGGAGACCAAGGCCGAGACGCGGGTGCACAGCCCGCGTGAGCACTTCCACACCTATCTGCAGAGCTTGGACGCCGAGCGCGCCGGGCTGTCGGAGACCTTCCAGGGCCGCCTGACCCGCGTGCTGGGCCACTACGGCGTCGAGGGGCTGGACCGCACGCCGGAGCTGGAGGAGGCGGTCTTCCGCATCTTCCTCGCTCAGCAGCGCGCCGCCTCCGACGTCGCCGTGATCACCGCGCTGCTGCAGCAGTGGCTCACCGAGGTCCCGCCGCACAACGGGCTCCGGCAGACCGTCGGCCAGGCGCTGGAGCACCTGATCCGCGCCACCCAGCTGCGGTTCCCGGTGGTCGGCGACCTCGCCCGCAGCCTGGTGTTCCGCTGGTTCGCCCAGCCGCTGCTGCGCCGCACCCGCGCCGAGGTCTACACGAAGGTGCGCCGCCACCTGGCCTACCTCGACGCGAACCCGGAGGCGCCCGACCGCGAGCAGCGCATCGCCGAGATGGTCGCCAGCCCCGAACCGCTGGTGCGGCTGCTCGGCCAGCGCATCGGACGGCCCGGCCTGGATTCCGGCCCGCTGCTGGAGGTGCTCAGCCGCCGCTACTACCGCGAGCACGGCCTGGAGGGCGTGGAGACCGGCACCGCGGGCGGCCACGCGTTCGTCACCGCCGGGTACGACCTGGACGGCCAGCGGCAGCGGCTCATCGCGACCGTCGCCGACTTCGACGGCCTGGCCGACGCGGTCCGCACGGTCGCCGACGTCGCGGCGAAGGCCGAGCCCGGCGCGCTGGTCGCCGACATCTACCTGACCTGGACCGGCCAGCCCGCCGACGCGGACCTGATGGCCGCCGAGCTGCGCGAGGTGCTGTCCCGCGTCGCGCTGCCGGGCAACCTGCGCCGCGTCACCACCACCGTCGCCGGGCGCAGCGGATCGGCGATGCACCACCACTTCACGTTCCGGCCGTCGTCGGCGGGCCTGGCCGAGGAGCGGCTGATCCGCGGCCTGCACCCGCTGATCGGGCAGCGGCTGCAGCTGCGGCGCCTGCAGAACTTCGACCTCACCCGGCTGCCGTCGGCCGACGAGGACGTCTACCTGCTGCGCTGCGTCGCGCCGAAGAACCCGTCCGACGAGCGCCTGGTGGCGATGGCGCAGGTCCGCGACCTGACCCCGCTGCGCGACGACGAGGGCCGCATCCTCGCCCTGCCCGCGGTCGAGGGCGCGCTCGGCGCGTGCCTGGACGCGATCCGCAAGGTGCAGGCCCAGCGCCCGGCCAAGAAGCGGCTCGACACCAACCGGATCTTCCTCTACGTGTGGCCGCCCAGCGACCTCACCGCCGAGGACCTGAACACGGTCGCGCAGCGCGTGGTGCCGACCACCGCGGGCGCCGGCGTCGAGGAGGTGCTGTTCCTCGGCCGCCAGCGCGACAAGGAGACCGGCGAGCTGCGGCCGATCGCGGTGCGAGTGACCTACGACGTCGCCACCGGTGTCCGGCTGACCATCACCGACCCGCCGACCGAGCTGATCCAGCCGCTGGACGACTACGGCCAGAAGGTGCTGCGCGCCCGGCGCCGCGGCACGGTCTACCCGTACGAGCTGACCGGCATGCTCGCCGGGGAGGGCGGCTCGTTCACCGAGTACGACCTCGACGACTCCGGGGCGCTGGTGCCGGTCGAGCGCGAGCGTGGCCTGAACAAGGCCGGGATCGTCGCGGGGGTGGCGACCACGCCGACCGAGCGGTACCCGGAGGGCGTGACCCGCGTGGTGCTGCTCGGCGACCCGACGAAGGCGCTGGGCGCGCTGTCCGAACCGGAGTGCGCCCGCGTGATCGCCGCGCTGGACCTCGCGGAGCGGCTGCGGGTCCCGGTCGAGTGGTACGCGCTGTCCGCCGGCGCGCGGATCGCGATGGACTCCGGCACCGAGAACATGGACTGGATCGCCGCGGCCCTGCGCCGCATCGTCCAGTTCACCCAGGACGGCGGCGAGATCAACATCGTGGTCGCCGGCATCAACGTGGGCGCGCAGCCGTACTGGAACGCCGAAGCCACGATGCTCATGCACACCAAGGGCATCCTGGTGATGACGCCGGACTCGGCGATGGTGCTGACCGGCAAGCAGTCGCTGGACTTCTCCGGCGGCGTATCGGCCGAGGACAACTTCGGCATCGGCGGCTACGACCGCGTGATGGGGCCGAACGGGCAGGCGCAGTACTGGGCGCCGAACCTCGGCGCCGCGCACGGCGTGCTGATGACCCACTACGACCACACGTACGTGCTGCCGGGCGAGAACGGCCCGCGCCGGGCGACCACGACCGACCCGGTCGACCGGGACGTGTGCGACTACCCGCACGCGATCGTCGGGTCCGACTTCACCACCGTGGGCCAGATCTTCTCGCGGGAGACCAACCCGGACCGCAAGAAGCCGTTCGACATCCGCACCGTGATGCGCGCGCTGGCCGACCAGGACCACGCGATCCTGGAACGCTGGGCCGGCATGGCGGACGCGGAGACCGCGGTCGTGCAGGACGTGCACCTCGGGGGGATCCCGGTGTGCCTGCTGGGCATCGAGTCGCGGTCGGTGCCGCGGCGCGGGTTCCCGCCCACCGACGGCCCGGACACCTACACCGCGGGCACGTTGTTCCCGCGCTCGTCGAAGAAGGCGGCGCGCGCGATCAACGCGGCGAGCGGGAACCGGCCGCTGGTGGTGCTGGCGAACCTGTCCGGTTTCGACGGTTCCCCGGAGTCGATGCGCAAGCTCCAGCTGGAGTACGGCGCGGAGATCGGGCGCGCGATCGTGAACTTCCGCGGGCCCATCGTGTTCTGCGTGATTTCGCGCTACCACGGCGGGGCGTTCGTGGTGTTCTCGAAGACGCTGAACCCGAACATGACGGTGCTCGCCGTGGACGGCTCGTACGCGTCCGTGCTGGGCGGCGCCCCCGCGGCGGCCGTGGTGTTCGCCCAGGAGGTCAACGCCCGCACGGCGAACGACCCGCGGGTGTCGGAGCTGGAGGCGCGGATCGCGTCGGCGGACAGCGCTTCGCGGGCCGCGCTGGTGACGCAGCTGGCCGACGTCCGGGCGTCCGTGCGGGCCGAGAAGCTGGGCGAGGTGGCCGCCGAGTTCGACGGGGTGCACTCGATCCAGCGGGCGCAGCGGGTCGGCTCGGTGGACGCGATCATCCGCCCGGAGGAGCTGCGGCCGCAGATCATCGCGGCGGTGGAGCGGGGTCTGGCGCGCGCTTGATGCCGGGGGCGCCCGGCGTTGGCTGGGCGCCCCTTCGGTTTTTCGACGCTGGCCGGGCGCGTCTTCGGGCTCGGCGTTGGCTGGGTGCCCCTTCGGCTTCGGCGAGGTTGCTGCCGGCGGTGCCGCCCTCAGGTTCCCTACGCAGCACGAGCCGCGCACCGCGCGGGCGGCCGCCGTCTCCAGGGATTCCTCTCGCAGGTGCTGCCCCAGCGCACGAGCCGCCGGGGTGGCGTCAGATTCCCGCGTGGCGGTTGCGGGCCACGGCGCGCAGCACGCGCCGTGCGGCGCGCTCCGGGGAGCCGTCCCCGGCCACGATCACGTTCAGGCCGGGGAAGTCCCGTCGCAGGCGGGCGGCCTCCGCGGGGTCGTGCAGCACGAGCTGCCCACCCTCGCCGCGGGCGGCCATCCGCGCCGCGAAGTCCCGCGCCGTGCCCCGGCTGTCCACCACCACGTCCGGCACGTCCGGCCCGTCGCCGCGCACCTCGGCTCCGGCCCCCGCGAACGCCGCGGCCGCCGCCCGAGCGAACCGGCTCTCCCCGGTGACCACCACCAGGTAGCCGTCGAACCTGGCTGTCCGCCTTTCCGGTGCCCTCGCAGCGGAACCGACCAGCTCCGCGCGCCGCAGTGCCCGGCTTTCCGGTGCCCCCGCGACGGAATCCACCGGCTCGGCCCCGCCTGACCGTGCACGCCGCAACCCCCGGCTCTCCGGTGCGCCCGCGGCGGAATCCGCTACCTCGGTCCCGGCCGCTCGCGCCCACCTTTCCGGCGCTCTGTCGGCGGAATCCACCGGCTCGGCCCCGCCTGACCGCGCGCGACGCCGCGCCCTGCTCTCCGATGCCCCGTCGGCGGAATCCGCCGCCTCAATCCCGCCAGCCCGCGCCCCATCGGCGGAATCCACCACCTCGGCCCCGCCCGCACGCGCGCGCCGCAGCCCCCGGCTCTCCGGCGCTCCCTCGGCGAAATCCACCAGCTCGGCCGCGCACCGCGCGATCACGTCCGGCCTCTCGCGCGGGATCCAGTGCCCGCCGGGCAACCGCCGCACCCACAGCCGCGGCGCCCACCGCGCCACGTCCGTCTGCAGCGCGGGCGTCACGTACGGATCACCCAGCGGCGCGAGCACCTGCACCGGCACCTCCGCGGGCCGCGGCCGCGGGCGCGACAGCCGCATGCCGACGTTCGCCCGGTACAGCTCCAGCCCGTGCACCGCGTCCGCCACCGCCGGGCGGCCAGCCGCGCTGCCCGAAAGCCGCCGCAGCACCCGGCGGCCCACCCCGGACCGCCAACTCAGTTCAGGAACCAGCGGGATCTGGAAGAACAAGATGTAGGTCGAGTGCACGAGTTGCCGCAGCGCGGGCCCCCACCCCGACGGCCGCCGCAACCGCGTGCGGAACCAGTGCCCGGCGTGGTCGAGCGACGGCCCGGAGATCGACGTGAACGACGCGATCCGCCCGCGCAGCCGGTCCCCGGTCACCGCGTGCCAGCTCTGGATCGACCCCCAGTCGTGGGCGACGAGGTGCGCCGGGCGGTCCGGGCTGACGTCGTCGAGCACTGCGGCCAAGTCCTCGGTCAGCCGATCGAGCGCGTACCCGTCGCGCCGCGGCGGCCGGTCCGACTCGCCCGCGCCGCGGACGTCGTAGGCGACCACGTGGAACCGCTTCGCGAGCCGGGCCGCCACACCGTCCCAAACGGACCGGTCGTCGGGGTAGCCGTGCACGCACACCACCGTCGGCGCGGCCGGATCACCGGCTTCCGCGACCGCGATCCGCGTGCCGTCCCGGGACACCACTCGCCGGACCACGCCGCCTCCTCGCTGAAGCTATTACCCGAAGTAACAGTTACTGCGACGAGCATCGGCGGCCGGGCGAGCCTTGTCAAGCGCCGCGGTCTGGTCCAGTCCACACGCGTGAGTGACGCACCAAGGGTGGATGCCCTGCGCGGCAACGAAATTCGCGACGTCCGCCGTGACGGATCGGTTTCGTGGGGCCGACCAGCGGGAGTTCGCCTGTCACGTCGCCACGCCGTGATCGCAACGTGTCCTGCGTCACATCTGCGTGCCGGATTTGCCCCAGCCGTCCCGGGCACCCGGTCCGCGGAGCCGCACAGGTTCCGGCCCGGAATCCGTTGATACGAAGGGAATTCAGAACAATGAACGTTCGTCGCTTCGCGATCGCCAGCCTGCTGGCCATCCCGCTGTCGTTCGGTGCCGCGGGCATCGCGTCGGCTGACAGCTACGGTGACTCCGCCGCGTCCGCCGGCCCGGACGGCGCCGCGATCTCCAGCACCGGCTCGGTCGCGGGCCACCACTACGGCTACGACGACGACGGCTACGGTCACGGTCACGGCTGGGGCTACGCGGGCTACTACGACGCCAACCTCTCGGCTGGCCCGGAGGGGGCGGGTGGCGACTACACCGTCTCCGGCACCAACGGCCACACCGCCTTCTACGGTGACGGCTGCCTGTGGGCGGGCCCGGAGGGCGCGCACTCGAGTGAAACCTGGTCGGTCGCGGGTCACCACCACCACCACGACTGGGATGACGACGAGGACGAGGGCGACGACGACTGACGTCACCCGCACCGCCTCTCTCCCTGACGGTGACCCCCGGTCCGGCCGGGGGTCACCGTTTCCCGGTGTCCGGGGTCAGGTCGTGGCGCACCGCGAGGATCGCCAGGTGCACGCGGCTGGGGCTGCCGGTCTTGTCCATCAGGTTCGCCACGTGCGTCTTGACCGTGGTGACGCCGACGTGCATCCGCGCCGCGATGTCCGCATTGGACAGTCCCATCCCGACCAGCCCCAGCACCTCCCGCTCGCGCGGGGTCAGCGGCAGATCCGGCCGCTGCGCTCTGGACCGCACCGCCTGCCCGACCAGCCGCCGCAGCACGTCGTCGCTGAACGGGCTGCCGCCCGCGGCCGCCCGGCGGATCCCGTCGAGCAGCTCGGCGGGCGTGGCGTCCTTCGCCAGGAACCCGCACGCGCCCGCGGCCAGCGCCGGGTACAGGTGCTCGTCGTCGTCGAAGGTCGTCAGCACCACGATCCGCGTGGCGGGCCGTTCGCCCAGGATCGTCTTCGTTGCGGTGATCCCGTCCGTGCCGGGCATCCGCAGGTCCATCAGCACCACGTCCGGCTTGACCCGGCCGGCCAGCCGGATGGCCTCACCGCCGTGCGGCGCCTCGCCGACGACCTCGATGTCCGGTGTGGACTCGCACAGCATGCGCAGGCCGGCGCGGACGAGCTGCTGGTCGTCGACGAGCAGGGTGCGGATCACGGGACCTCCGAATCGACCGGGGCGGACGTCTCCGCCGGGATCAGCGCACGCACCCGCCAGCCGTCGCCGTGCGGGCCCGCGTCGAGGGTGCCGCCGACCAGGTCGACGCGTTCCCGCAGGCCCACCAGCCCGTAGCCCGGTTCGCCGCCGCCGTCCCGCGCGCCGCCCGTGTCGGTGACCTCGACCAGCACCTGCCCGCCGCCGGCGTGCACCCGCACGCTCGCCCGCGCGCCGGGGCCCGCGTGCTTGGCGACGTTGGTCAGGCTCTCCTGCACCAGCCGCAGCACCGCCAGGCCGCGCAGCGAGTCGAGCGCCGCGATGGCCGGGTCGACGTGGCAGTCGATCGCCAGCCCGGCCTGCCTGCTGCGCCCGATCACCGACTCCACCGCGGCGGGCAGCGACGCCGTCTCGATGAGCACGCCGTGATCGCGCACGCTCGCCGGGGCGCGCAGCGCGGACACCAGCTCCCGCAGGTCCGCCAGCGTCCGGGTGGCCGAGGCGTGCACGTCGTCGAGCACCTCGCCCACCCGCGGATCCAGGTCCGGCACCACGGCCCGCGCCACGCCGACCCGCAGCGCCATCGACGCGACGTGGTGGGCGACCAGGTCGTGCAGCTCGCGGGCGATCTCGGTGCGCTCGGTGAGGCGGGCGCCGCGCGCGGCCAGTTCCCGGCGCGCCTCGGCCTCCGCGGCCCGCGCGCTCGCCTGCGCCACCGCGCGCACCCCGGCCCGCAGGTAGGCGCCGAGCAGGAGCGGGCCGCCGACGACCGTGAGGACCCGGTAGCCGACGGCGAGCACGCCGGTCAGCACGTGGTCGTAGGTGCCGAGCACGAAGTACACCGCGGTGAGCACCCCGGCGCCGGCCAGGGCTTCGCGCATCGGGCGGCGGATGGCCAGCTCGAACACCGCGACGCTGGCCAGCACCTTCACCGCCACCGGTGTGGCGTCGGCCCACTGGTGCGCGGCCAGGATGAGCAGGGACTCCACGCCCGCGACCGCCAGCGGCCACACGCCGCCCGCGAGGAACACCCCGGCCGCGGCGAACACGACCACCCAGTCCGCCGGCGTGGGCTCCGGCCGCTGCACCAGCAGCAGGTAGCCGGGGCCGATCACGAGCGGCAGCAGACGCGCGGGCCCGAACCGGTCGCCGACCGCCCGCCCAACCCACGCCAGAAGCACAGAACCGACACTAACGGGCGGGCGCACGGGGCGGCTCCTCCCTGGGAAGGAGGTTCCGCCGGTTTCGGATGGCTGGTGCGCGGGGTGGTGGCGGTCGGGTGGTCGGGCCGGGTGGTTCCTCTGGGGGAGGGGATCCGCCTGGGCTGGGTGGCTGGTGGGCCGGAGTGCGGTGGGGCCGAGGTTGGTGTGCGGCGGTGGTTGCGCGGCGGTTGGGCCGGGTGGTTCCGCTGGGGAGGAGGGTTCGGCTGGGCTGCGTAGCTGTTGGGCCGAGGTTGGTGTGCGGCGGTGGTTGCGCGGCGGTTGGGCCGGGTGGTTCCGCTGGGGAGGAGGGTTCGGCTGGGCTGGGTGGCGGTTGGCCGAGGTTGGTGTGCGGCGGTTGGGCCGGGAGTTCCCGCTGGGGAGGGGGATCCGGCTGGGCTGGGTGGCTGTTGGGTGGGGTTGGGGCGGGGCGGTGGCTGTGCGGCGATCGGGGCGGGAGTTTCCTCCTGGGGGAGGGAGGTCTGCCTGGGCTGGGCGGCTGGTGCGCCGGAGTGCCTGGGGCTGTCCGGTAGCGCCGGGCGGCGCCTCCAACGGAGATCCGGCCTCGGGTGGCCGCCGGGCTCGGCGCGTGGCGGCGTTCCGGAAAACCCCGCCGAGCGCCTCCTTCCCGGGAACGAGCCCCCATCCGCCGCGAGGCCACCGCCTCCGGCGCGCGGGACGAGTCCGCGACCTGCTCACACACGCAGCCTGGAGGGGTGACCGACGAAACCGTCCTCGTGACCGGCGGCACCGGCTACCTCGCGAGCTGGTGCATCGACCTCCTCCTGACCCGCGGCTACCACGTGCGGACCACCGTCCGGGACCGCTCCCGCCGTCCGGTGGTGGCGGCCCAGCTGCCGCCCGGGCACCCCACGGCCCGCCTCACCGTCGTCGAGGCCGATCTCGGCTCCGACGCCGGCTGGGCGGAGGCCGCGGCGGGCTGCGACTTCGTCCTGCACGTCGCCTCGCCGTTCCCGGCCGTGCCGCCGCGGAATCCCGCCGCCCTGGTCGACCCCGCCCGGGACGGCACCCTCCGCGTCCTCGCCGCCGCCCGGCACGCGGGCGTCCATCGGATCGTGGTGACCTCGTCGTCGTCCGCGGCCGCCTACCCGGCAGGCCCCCGGCCCGACCCGATCACCGAGGACCACTGGACCGACCCCGGCCACCCGCTGGCCCGCGCCTACGTCCGGTCCAAGACCCTCGCCGAGCGCGCCGCGTGGGCGTACGCCCGTGAGCACGGCATGACGGACCGGCTGACCGTGATCGCGCCCGGCACGCTGCTGGGACCCGTGCGCGGCCGCCCGTCCTACTCGCTGTCGGTGGTCGAGCGGCTCGTGACCGGCCGGATGCCCGGGCTGCCACGCCTGGGTTTCCCGTTCACCGACGTGCGGGACGTCGCCGCACTGCACGTCGCCGCCATGCTCAGCCCGGACGCGGCGGGGGAGCGGTTCCTCGCCGCCGGGCCGTTCCGCTGGATCGAGGACATCGCGGCCATCCTGCGCGGGCAGCCCGGCGCGCGCGTGCCGTCCCGGCGGCTGCCCGGGCCGCTCGTCCGCGCCGCCGCCCTGTTCGACCCCGCGCTGCGCCAGGTCGTGCCCGAGCTCGGCGAGGAGTTCCGCTTCGCCACCGGCAAGGCCCGCGACGTGCTGGCCTGGAACCCGCGGCCGCTCGCGGACACCGTGCTCAACTGCGCTCGCTCGTTCGTCAGGGCCCGCTCGCTCGTCAGGGCCCGCTCGCTCGTCAAGGCCTGAGCAGGCCACGCCGCGGCAGTTTGTGCCACGGCAGCCGCGCCCCGGCGAGCGCCGTGCTCAGCGACTGCAGCACCACGAGGTACATCAGCTGCCGGTAGACGAACTGCTGCAGCGGCAGCGCGAGCAGCAGCCGCAG
This sequence comes from Amycolatopsis sp. NPDC006131, assembly GCF_040614175.1. Taxonomy (NCBI): domain Bacteria; kingdom Bacillati; phylum Actinomycetota; class Actinomycetes; order Pseudonocardiales; family Pseudonocardiaceae; genus Amycolatopsis; species Amycolatopsis sp. NPDC006131. The sequence goes on along the minus strand of NZ_JBEXTX010000064.1, from coordinate 15,319 downwards.
CGGTTCCCGGTCCAGCCGGAACGCCACCACCGCCGGGATCGCCTGCAGCGCCAGGAACGCCAGCCACGCCCCCAGCACCAGCCACCAGTCGCCGATGAACAGCCCGAACACCGCGGCCACGTCGACGAGCGGCGCCATGATCGGGAGCAGCACCTGGAACAGCAGCAGGTACGGCAGCCCCCGCCGCCCCAGCCGTCCCGCGCTGCCGCGCTCGGCGACCGCGTGCCGGTGCTTCCACACCGACTGCAGCGTCCCGTAGCACCAGCGGTACCGCTGCTTCCACAGCTCCGCCAGGGTCGCCGGCGCCTCGGTCAGCGCCCGCGCCTCCTCCTCGTACACCACGCGCCACCCGCCGCGCTCCAGCGCCATCGTCAGGTCGGTGTCCTCGGCGAGCGTGTCCGCGGGCACCCCGCCGACGCGCAGCACCGCCGACCGCCGGAACGCGCCCACCGCGCCCGGCACCGTGGGCATGCACTCGAGCACGTCGTAGAGCCGCCGGTCCAGGTTGAACCCGCACACGTACTCGATGTGCTGCCACCGGCCGAGCAGGCGGCCGCGGTTGCCGACCTTGGCGTTGCCGGACACTGCGGCCACGGCCGGATCGGCGAAGTTGCGCACCAGCGCGGGCACCGAACCCGGCTCCAGCACGGTGTCGCCGTCCATCAGCACGACCAGCTCGGTGCGCGCGGCGGCGAGACCGGTGTTCAGCGCGACCGCCTTGCCCGCGTTGGCCTGCCGGATCAGGCGCACGCTCGGGCGGCGGCGGGTGATCCGCTCCACCAGCGCGTCGGTGCCGTCGGTGGATCCGTCGTCGACCACGATCACCTGCACGCGCGGACCCGCGGCGAGCGCCGAGCGAACAGCCCACTCGATGCCTTCGCGTTCGTTGTAGGCGGGGATGATGACGGTTACCGGCTGGTCCGGCGCCTCCCGCGGACGCCGCCGCCGCGCGTGCAGGCTCGTGGTCACGCCGAGCAGAACCGTGCGCAGCAGCGCCGGCACGGTCGCCACCACCGTCAGCGCGAACAGCGCGCCGGCCACGAACTCCCCGGCGCCCACGGCGAACACGAGCAGCCAGCCGCCGATCCGCGCGCGGACCGGCGCCGCCGCCTGGGTGCCGGACAGCCCGACGGACTCGCTGACCGTGCCGAACGTCCAGCCGCGCGACCGAAGTTCCGGGATCAGCCGGTCGAGCGCCTCGACGGTCTGCCCGCGGTCCCCGCCGCCGTCGTGCATCAGGACCACCGCGCCGGCGTTCCCGGCCGGGGTCGCGCCGGCGACGATCGCGTCGGCACCGGGGCGGCGCCAGTCCTGAGAGTCCACATCGGACAAGACCACGATCTTGCCGTCCGCGCCCAAGCGCTGTGCCGCGGCCCAGTCCCGATCGTCCAGACTGTCCGGAGTGGACGAATAGGGCGGCCGCACCAGGGCCGGGAGGACGCCCGCGGTGCCGGCGAGGACGAGGTCCGTCGTGCGGATCTCCAGATCGGCCCGGAAGTCGCTCGCCGCGCTCAGGTCGGTGTGGCTCGCGGTGTGGTTGCCGATCTCGTGGCCGCGGGCCAGGATCTCGCGGACCAGGTCCGGGTGCTGCGCGGCGCGCGCGCCGGTCACGAAGAACGTCGCCTTCGCGCCGTTCCGGTCCAGCGCGTCGAGGATCCGCGGCGTCCACACCGGATCCGGCCCGTCGTCGAAGGTCAGGGCGATCGTGTGGTCCCGCGCCCGAGCGGTGGCGGGGGAAGGCGACCGCGGGTCGATCACCGCGCCGCCGCCGCGCACCTGCGCGGGCACGGTGGTCGCGGGACCCGGCGGTGACGTGTCCTCGCCGCCGTCCGCGCCCTTGACGACCGTGTCGAGCGCGAGCAGGCCGGCGACGACCGCGAGGATCGCCGACAGCAGCAGCCAGTGGGCCTTCGGCGGGCTCGGCCGCCGGTGCCGGGTCACCGGCCGGGTTCCGGCTGGCCGTCCTGCCCGCGCCCCGGTGGATCGGGGCGGGCACGCGGGTTGCGCGGCTGCTCGGAGAACACCGGCGGTTGCGGCGCGGCCGTCGTGGTCACGGCCGGAGCCTGTGGCGGCGGTGCCGCCGTACTCGGGTCCGCGGCCTCCGCCGATGGGGCAGTGTGGCTGGGGGTGGTGGTCTCGTCGACCACCGAGGGACCGCCCTGTGGCGGCGGCGTCGGCGACGCGGCAGGCGCGTCGGGTGCCGGCAGGAGCACGGAGGCGGGGATCGGCGCGCCCAGCAGCGAAGCCACCAACAGCACGGCGTAACCGCTGACCAACACGCACGCCGCGATGCTCACGCGGCGCACGATACGGCGTCTTCGCCCGGACGGATCGACGAAAACGGGTTTCTCCCGCGGAATTTCGACAGTGTCGTCGCTAATTGTCTTCATCACCAGGGCATCGCGTCGGGGGGGACCGGTCGGGGGCCTTCACCCTAGACACATCCGGTGCGCCGACCAAGCCTCACCCCGGTGGTGAATGTTCCGCGGTTTCCGTGCGGGGCCAGGGAAAAGTCAACCGCCCGCCATCGCGCCCATCACGAGGAACGGTTCGGTGCCCGCGACCACCGGCGCGGGCAGGGGGGCGTCCGGCTCCTCGTGCGACAGGTCCTCCTCGCAGGCGAAGAACCGGACGAACGCCCGTCGTTTCCCGGTGCCGTGCTCGCGGATCGTGCCGCGCAGCATGGGATAGCGCTCTTCCAGCGCGTCCAGCAGGGCACGCTGGGTGACGGCGCCGTTCAGGTCCAGTTCGACCTCGCCGTCGATGTGGGCGATGGTGCGCAGGTGCGCGGGCAGGTGGACGCGGATCATGGCAGCGTCTGGACCTCCACCGACAGGACCGCGGGCAGGTCGCGCACGATCGGCGCCCAGGTGTCCCCGGAATCAGCCGACGCGTACACCTGACCGCCGGTCGTGCCGAAGTAGACGCCGCACGACTCCAGCGAATCCACCGCCATCGCGTCGCGCAGCACGTTGACGTAGCAGTTCTCCTGCGGCAGCCCGGCCGTCAGCGGCTCCCACTCCTCACCGCCGCCGCGGCTGCGATACACGCGCAGCCGCCCGTCCGGCGGGAAGTGGTGCTCGTCGCTCTTGATCGGGACCACGTAGACGGTGTCCGGCTCGTGGGCGTGCACGTCGATGACGAACCCGAAGTCCGTCGGCAGGTTCCCGCTGATCTCGTACCAGTTGTCGCCGCCGTCGTCGCTGCGCATCACGTCCCAGTGCTTCTGCATGAACAGCACGTCCGGGCGCTGCGGGTGGCGCGCGATGTGGTGCACGCAGTGGCCCACCTCGGCGTCCGGATCGGGAATCTGGCCGGACTTCAGGCCGTGGTTGATGGCCTGCCAGGTCTTGCCGCCGTCCTCGGTGCGGAACGCGCCCGCCGCGGAAATGACGATGATCAGGCGGTTCGCGTCGCGCGGGTCCTGGATGATCGTGTGCAGGCACAGCCCGCCCGCGCCCGGCTGCCACTTGGGGCCGGAGCCGTGCCCGCGCAGGCCCGGCAGCTCCTGCCAGGTCGCACCCGCGTCGTTCGAGCGGAACAGCGCCGCGTCCTCCACCCCGGCGTAGATCAGGTCCGGGTCGGTCAGCGACGGTTCGAGGTGCCACACGCGGGCGAACTCCCACGGGTGCGGTGTGCCGTCGTACCACTGGTGGGTGCCCGGCACGCCCTCGTAGGCGAACTCGTTGCCCACCGGCTGCCACGTCTTCCCGCCGTCGTCGGAACGCTGGATCAGCTGGCCGAACCAGCTCGTCGACTGGGCGGCGAAGATCCGGTCCGGATCGGCGGGGGAGCCCTTGAGGTGGTAGATCTCCCAGCCCGGGAAGTGCGGGCCGGTGACCTCCCAGTCGGCGCGCCGTTCGTCGGACGTCAGGACGAAAGCACCCTTGCGTGTGCCGACCAGCACGCGAACCCCGCTCATCGCCGCTCCTTCCCGTGTCAGGTGGTTAGACCGTAAGGAGCAAGGGGGCCGCGCGTCTTCTCCAATCTTGCGCGGTTCGCCGGGCGGGCCACGGGTACCCGCCCGGGAAACGGAAGGAGGACGTCGTGCCGGAGACGTTGTCGGACACCGAAATCGCCCGGGGGCTGGATGGGCTCGCGGAGTGGCGCGGGGACGCCGGCCACCTCTCGCGCACCGTGCACGTGCCGGAGCAGGCGCACGGCGCGCTGATCGGCCGCGTGCAGCGGGACGCGGCGGAACTGAGCGACCACGCGCAGTTCGAACGCCGCCGGGGCGAGCTGACGTTCACCGTCACCACCGGCTTCCCGGGCCGGGTCACCGAGCCGGACCTGTGGCTGGCGCGCCGCATCGAAGCGGTGCTGGCGGAACTGACCTGACGCGCCGCGAGTCCCACGTTCACGCCCGCGGAACACGGGCCGCGTCAGATCTTGCGCCAGCTGTTGTCGCCGAGGCCGGAGGCTCCCTGGGGGCCCATGAGGAGCATCCCGCCGTCCACCACGTACGACGAGCCGGTCACGTAGCCGGCCGCGGGGGTGGTCAGGAACGCCACCACGGCGGCGACCTCGTCCGCGTGCCCGGTCCGGCCCAGCGGCACGCCGGGGCGTTCCTGGTCGCGCGGGTTCACGTCGGTCTGGCCGGTCATCGGCGTGGAGATCTCGCCCGGTGCCACCGAGTTGACCGTGATGCCGTGCTCGGCCAGCTCCAGCGCCAGCACCTTGGTCAGCATGCCCATCCCGGCCTTCGCCGCGCAGTAGGGCGCCGCGCCGACCTTCGGGGCGTGCTCGTGCACGCTGGTGATGTTGACGATCCGCCCGCCGCCACCGGCGTCGATCATGTGCCGCGCCGCCCGCTGCGCGCACAGGAACGCGCCGTCCAGGTCGACGCTCAGCACGTGCCGCCAGGTGTCGAAGTCCATGTCCATCACCCGCTGGCCGGTGCCCGTGCCGGCGCAGTTGACCAGGACGTCGACGCCGCCGAGCGCCTCGGCGAGCTCGTCGATCGCGGCCGCCGCCGTGGGCAGGTCGCCGAGGTCGAGCTGCCGCACCTCGGCGCGCGCGCCGGCTTCGCGCACCTGCGCGGCGGTCGCGTTGGCGCCCTCTTCGTCCCGGTGCCAGGTGATGCCGACGTCCACGCCGCCACCACCGAGCGCGACGGCGATCGCAAGCCCGATACCGGAGTCGGAACCGGTCACGATCGCGGTCCTCGGCCGTCCGCCCTGCTCCGCGGGCAGGGGAGCTGTGTTCGTCATACCTCCCAGCTACCCCGGCCCCGCGGCGGCTAACCCACCGGCCCCTCGACCAGGGTGGCGGTCGCGCTGCGCTGCTGCCCGGACTGGTCCAGCCACGTCACCGTGACCCGGTCGCCGGGGTGCAGCGTGTCCATCACCGCGGTCAGGTCGGTCGCCGAGCCGACCGCGCGGCCGTCCAGGGCGACGATGACGTCACCGGCGACGAGCCCGGCGTCGTCCGCCGGGCCGCCGGGCACCACCTGCTGCACCAGCGCGCCCGAGCCGCCCGCGTCGCTCACCGACACGCCGACGAACGCCGACGGTCCGATGTGGACGGTGTCGGAGCCCTGGCCCGCCTCGATGCGTTGGGCCAGGCTCAGCGCGTCGTCGATCGGGATGGCGAACCCGCTCACCCCGGCGGTGCGCCCGTTCTGCCCGAACTGGTAACCGGTCGAGGCCGCGGTGTTCATCCCGATCACCCGGCCCTCGGCGTCGGCCAGCGCACCCCCGGAATCGCCGGACTGGATGTTCGCGTCCACCTGGATGAGCCCGGTCAGCTGCTCGGAACTGCCCGTCGACTCGTCCGTCGCGGTGATCGACTGGTTCAGCGCGGTCACCTTCCCGGGTGACACGCTGGGCTCGCCGCCGTCGCCGCCCGCGTTGCCCAGCCCCACCACCGGATCGCCGACGGACACCTCCGACGAGTCTCCCGTGGTGACGGTGCCCAGCCCGGAGGCGTTCTGCACCTGCAGCAGCGCCACGTCGCGCGAGCGGCTGTACCCGAGGACCTCGGCGCGGTAGGTGCGGCCGGTGTCCACGTCGGTCACCTTGATGCTGGTCGCGCCCGCGACGACGTGGTTGTTCGTGAGGACCTTGCCGTCCCCGGTGAGCACCATCCCGGTGCCCGCGGCCTGCTGCCCGGAGTACCCGAGCGTGGAGTACACGTCGACCAGCCCGGGCTCGACCTTCTCCGCGACGTCGGCCACGTCGAGCGTCGAGTTGCCGGTCTGCTCGTTGCGCAGGCTCCGCTCCAGCGGCGACGAGGCGCTGCCCGGCGTCAGGGACCCGCGGCCGAGGTCCCACGCGACGAATCCCAGCACGACCAGCACCACCAGGCCCAGCGTGGCGAGCGCCGTGCCCAGCCCGCGCTTCCGGCGTGGCGGCGGCGGGGGTGGCGGCGCCCAGGGGTCGTACTGCGGTGGGTAGTAGCTCATGAGTGCCCCTCCTCCGCCGTCCAGTGAACCCCGCTTCTCTGAGAATCGCCTGCGGCGCGGCCGTGAAACCCCTGAGAAGCACCCCTGTTTGCGGAGTTGACCAAGGGGTACACCGCCCTTGATGCGGAAGAGGACGGCTTTCGCGGGTCTCGCGCTCGCGGTCACGCTCACCGCCTGTTCCGGCAGCTCAGCAGCGAGCTACGAGGACAGTGCGGCCGTCCGCGCGCAAGAGGGCCTCTCCGCCGTCGGCACCCTGCACCAGATCATCCGCGCCCACACCGAGGGCAGGCTATTCCCCACCTACGCCACCGCGGCCACCGACGACGTGCTCGCCACCGCCACCAAGGCGCTCGACGAGCTGGACAGCCGGCCGCCCACCAGCCCGGAGACCCAGCAGCTCTACGACGAGCTGCACCCCCGCCTGCAGGACGCGGTCGCGCGCGTCACCGAGGCCAGGGATGCGCTGGACTCGGGCGACACCGGCCGGATCGCCGCGGCGGACACCCAGCTGGTGCGGGCCGTCGACGAGCTGACCACGTTCGTGACGAGCCACCAGTGAAGAAGCTCATCGCCGTCACGCTGGGCATCCTCACCGCCATCGGGGGGTTCGTCGACATCGGCGACCTGGTCGCCAACGCCCAGTCCGGCGCCCGCTTCGGCATGCGGCAGGCGTGGATCGTGGTCGTCGGCGTCGTCGGCATCTGCGTGTTCGCCGAGATGGCAGGCCGGGTCGCCGCGGTCAGCGGTCGCGCCGTGTTCGACCTGGTGCGCGAGCGCCTCGGCCCGCGCATCGCGATGACCAACCTCGTCGGGTCCTACCTGGTCACGCTGCTGACCCTGACCGCGGAGATCGGCGGCATCGCGCTGACCATCCAGCTCGCCAGCGGCCTGCCGCACGTGCTGTGGGTGCCGCTGGCCGCGTTCGCCGTGTGGATCGTGCTGTGGCGCGTGAAGTTCCAGGTGATGGAGCAGGTGTTCGGCGTGTTCGGGCTGGCGCTGGTGGTGTTCGTGGTCGCCCTGATCGCGCTCGACCCGCCGTGGGGCACCTTCGCCGAGCAGCTCACGCACGCCGGCCCGCCGCAGGGCGAGAACTGGGGCACCTGGGGCTACCTCGCCGTGTCGCTGTTCGCCTCCGCCCTCACCCCGTACGAGGTGTTCTTCTTCAGCTCCGGCGGGGTCGAGGAGAAGTGGACGACGAAGGACCTGGCGACCGAGCGCAGCAACACCTTCGTCGGCTTCCCCCTCGGCGGGCTGCTCGGACTGGCGATCATGGGCTGCGCCGCGACGGTGTTCTTCCCCGCCGGAGTCCAGGTCGACCAGCTCAGCCAGACCGCGCTGCCGGTCGCGCTGGCGCTGGGGAAGCTGGGCCTGGTCGTGGTGATGATCGGGTTCTTCGCGGCCACGTTCGGGGCCGCGCTGGAGACCGGGCTGTCCACCGGGTACTCGATCGCGCAGTACTTCGGCTGGCAGTGGGGCAAGCTGGTGAAACCCCGCGAGGCGGCGCGGTTCCACACCGTCGTGCTGGTCAGCGTGCTGCTCGGCACGGCGGCGCTGCTGACGACGATCGATCCCGTGCAGATCACCGAGCTGTCGCTGCTGTTCAGCGCGGTGGTGCTGCCGCTGACCTACCTGCCGATCCTGGTCGTCGCCAACGACCGGGACTACCTCGGCGACCACGCGAACGGGCGGGTGCAGAACTTCCTCGGCGTGACGTTCCTGATCATCATCGTCATCGCCGCGGTCGCGGCCATCCCGCTCATGATCATCACCGGGATGGGGCAGACATGACCCACGGCCGCCCGGACCCGCTGCGGGTCGAATTCCACCTGCTGGACCGCCAGATCGTCGACGTCGACGGGCACCCGGTCGGCAAGGTCGACGACGTCGAACTGGCCCGCGACCCCGACGGCACCTACCACGTCGCCGCGTTGCTGGTCGGGCAGTACGCGCTGGGGCAGCGGATCGGTGGCCTGCTCGGGAAGGTGCTGTGCGGGCTGGCCGCGCGGCTGGGCGGCGGGCGGAGGGAGCCGCTGCGGATCACCTACGACCACGTGAAGCAGGTGAGCAGCGAGGTGACGCTGTCGCTGCGCGCGGAGGTGCTGGAGGTGCCGCCGCTGGAGAAGTGGTTGCGGGACAAGCTGATCTCGCGGATTCCGGGAGCCGGACATGCCGGGGGATGAGGTGCGGGCGAGCGACCTGCTGGGACGCCGCGTGTACGACGCGAGCGGCCGCCCGCTCGGGAAGGTGACCGACCTGATCACGCGGCTGGACGAGCTCGGCCGGGAACGGACCGTGGCGGTGCTGGTGACTCCTCGCCGGCGGGGCCGGTTGCTGGGGTACGAGCGGTCCAGCCAGCGCGGGCCGTGGCTGCTGGCGTGGCTGGCGAAGGTGCTGCACCGGGGCACGCGGGAGGTGCCCTGGGCGGAGGTGCGCTGGGAACGCTAGGCCCGTGCCCGGTGGCTCCCGCCCGCGGGGCGGAAGGGGAGCGGCCGGGTGGTGGTTCGTGCCTGGCGGCGTGCGGTGGGGCGCGGTGGCGGGGTGGAGGGCCCGCAGGTGCTTTGCGGCCGGCGGGCGCGGTGGCCGCCGGAGGGTGCAGGTGGGTGGTGATTTCCGCCGGTGGGGGTGGGGTGCCCGGGTGCGCTGGGGCTCGGTGGCCGCCGGAGGGTGCAGCTGGGTGGTGATTGCCGTCGGTGGGGCTGGGTGTCCGGGCGTGCGCTGGGGCGCGGTGGCGGCTGGTGGGGTGCAGCTGGGTGGTGATTCCCGCCGGTGGGGGTGGGTGCCCAGGCGTGCGCTGGGGCGCGGTGGCGGCTGGTGGGGCCGCGCGATGGTGGCTGCGGGCGCAAGGTGCCCGGGGCCGGTGGCCCGGCCGGGTGCGAACCGGGCACCGCCGCCCACGGGCCTCCGGCCCCGTTCGGCGGAGGCGTCCGAACCGCGGCGGTGCCGCCGCCCACGGGGCTCCGGCCCCGTCCAGCGGGGCCGTCCGGACCGCAGCCGTGCGCCGCCCGTGGATCCCCGGCGCGCGGGGCCAGGTGGGCCGTCCGGACCGCAGCGGTGCCGTCGCTCACGGGCCTCCGGCCCGGCCGGCGGGCGCGCCGGGCGCGGTGTCCGTTCCGAGACCGAATCCGGACAACCTCCACCCCACCGGGCACGTCTCTTGAGGCACCAGCGCTGGGAACCCCATCCCCTCCCGGCAGGAGGTCACCGATGACCCTCACCCCACGGCGGCTGTTCGCGGTCTGCGCCGCCGCCTTGCTCGCGCTCTCGGGCGCCGTCGTCGCGGCGGCGCCGGCCGGTGCGCAACCGGGTGTCGCCACCATGACGAACATCCGCACCGGCCTCAACACCGGCTTCGACCGGGTCGTGCTGGACATGACGGGCCCCGCGCCCCAGGCGTCCTACGAGTGGGTCGACGAGCTGATCGCCGACGGCTCCGGCGACATCGTGTGGCTCACCGGCGAGCACTTCGTCGCCGTCAGCACCACGCCCGCCCGCGCCCACGACGACAACGGCAACCGCACCTACCCGGGTCCCGACAAGTTCCGCACCCGCAACCTCCGCAACGTCATGGCCGTCGCGGTGACCGGGGACTACGAAGGCTACGTGTCGATCGGCCTCGGCACACGCTACAAGTCCTGGGTGCGGGTGTTCACGCTCACCGCACCGACCCGCGTCGTCATCGACGTGGGCCACTGACACGGGCACCGGGCGGCCCCGGCCGCCCGGTCACACCGAAGCCAGGTACTCCGCCGTCTTGGCGGGGTCCAGCAGCCAGTGCTGGAAGTCCGTGGGGTTGTTGAAGCCGTTCACGAACCGCTTCGCCACGGCCGGGTTCGTCTGGGCCGCCCCGAGGATCTGCTGCACGTGCGGCGGTGGCGGCTGCAGCATCGCGTTGGTGAACATCGTGACCCACTGGGCGTGCTCCCAGTACCGGTCGAACGCCCGCTGCATCCACTCCCGGTCGAAGGGCCGGTCCCCGTTCTCCAGGATGCTGCCCAGGTACGACTCGGCGCACTTGGCCGCGTTGTTCGCGCCCTGACCGGTGATCGGGTCGTTCGCCACCACCACGTCCGCCATGCCGAGCACGAACCCGCCGGACGGCAGCTCGCCCACCGGGCGCCGCACGACCGGCGGGTACCCGCCGACCAGCACCGCCTTGCCGTCGGTCAGCTCGGCGTTCTTCGCCCGCTCGTACTCCCACGGGATGTACTGCCGGAACAGCTCCAGGTGCCGCCGCAGCTGCTCCTCCGCCGGAGGCCGGTCGGCGAACGCGTCGAACGGCCCGCCCGGAATGCCGGACACGTAGAAGATGTCGCACGGCCCGGACAGCGTGTAGCCCGGGATGTTGATCAGCTCGCCGACGCCCGGGATGATGTTCATCCACACGTCGGTGGTGCCCGGCCGCTCCGGACGCGACTCCTGACCGTGCACATAGGACACCGACAGCCGGCGCTGCGGCTTCGTGTAAGGGGATCGCGACGGGTCGCGGTCGAACAGCTGCACCAGCTCGCCCTTGCCAGCCGCGACGATCACCAGCTCGTAGAGCCGCGCCAGCCCGTTCAGGTCGGCCGTGGTGACGCCGTGGATCACGACGTTGCCGCCGCGCTCCTCGAACAACTCAAGCCACGCCGCCATCTTCACCCGCTGGTCGATGGACTGCGCCGGTCCGCCGTCCCACGAGGCGATCCAGTTCAGCGCGCGCTGCCCGTCCGGTCCGGCCATCGAAAACCCTTGCCCCGCGACACGGGGAGCGACGTCGTCCCACAGGTTCAGCCCGTGCTTGCGCTCGATGGCGAGCGCGTCGGCGAACATGCACTGGGTCGAGGTGACCCACCCGGCGCGGATCTCGTCCGGCGTGCGCGCGGACATCACGGTCACGTCGTAGCCGTGCTCCTGCAGGCTCAGCGCGAGCTGCAGGCCCGACTGGCCCGAACCGACGATCAGGATCTTACGCATGGGCGCGGATCCGGCCCCCCTCCGAGACTTCGGCCAGTGACAGCGTGTAGGACACCAGTTCCTGCAGGGTCTCCAGCACCGACGCCTTGTCGCGGGCGTCGCAGGTGACCAGCGGGACGTCCGGGCTCAGCGCCAGCGCCTCCCGCACCTCGTCGACGTCGTGCGCGAGTTCTCCGTCGAACCGGTTGATCGCGACGATGAACGGCAGGTCCGAGTCGTTCTCGAAGTAGTTGATCGCGGCGAACGACTGGTCCAGCCGCCGGGTGTCGACCAGCACGATCGCGCCGAGCGCGCCACGCGAGAGGTCGTCCCACAGGAACCAGAACCGCGCCTGCCCCGGCGTGCCGAACAGGTACAGCATCAGGTCGTCGTACAGCGAGATCCGGCCGAAGTCCATCGCGACGGTCGTGGTGGTCTTGGCGCCGTCCGGCGGCAGGTCGTCGACACCCTCGCCGGCCTCGGTCATCCACGCCTCGGTGTTCAGCGGCGGCACCTCGGACACGGACCCGACCAGCGTCGTCTTGCCCACCCCGAACCCGCCCGCGATCACGATCTTCGCCGAGATCGTCAGCAGGCCCGGATCAGACGGGGAGCTGCTTGAGTCCATTGAGGATCCTCTCGAGCATGTTCCGGTCGTGGGAGTAGGCGTGGGCGGTCGGGTGGATGAACACCGCCCCCTGCGCGGCCAGGTCGCTGACCAGCACGCGGACCACCCCGAGCGGGATGGTCAGCAGGGAGGACAGCTCGGCGATCGAGACCTGGGAGCGGGCCCGTTCGTAGAGGGCCCGCGACTCCGGCATGAGCTTCTCCGCCAGGGCCGGGTCGTACTGGGGCACCGAGATGAGCGTTTCGACCAGCAGCTGGTGCCGTGCCCTGGTGCGGCCGCCGGTCAGGGTGTACGGCCGGATCCGCTTGCTGCGCGGCTTGACCGCCCGCTCGTCCGGCCCGGTGTCCTGGGACATCGCGAATCACATCCTGTCGGGAGTGCTCAGGCCTGGGGCCGGCGGCCGGTGAGCACGCGGCGCAGGTCCGCGCGCATCTCGGGGGTCAGCGCGTGGCCGGCGCTGGAGACGAACTGCGTCATCTCGTAGGCGACGACCTTCATGTCGCAGTCGGAGGTGGTCAGCACCGCCAGCCCGGCGTGCGCGTCGATGCCCATGAACAGGAAGTACCCGTGGGTGAGCCGGATGATGATCTGCTCGCAGGTGCCCTTGTGGAACAGCGCCGCGCTGTTGCGCGCCAGGCTGAGCAGCCCGCTGGCGATCGCGGCGAGCTGCTCGCGCTCCTCGGTCGACATGTCGTCGGAGGCGGTGAGCGGGAACCCGTCCGAGGACATGATCAGCGCGTGCGACACGCCGTGGACCTTGCGGACGAAGTCGTTGATCAGCCAGGTGAAGTCCTGGCCGGTGTCGGCGGTCACTGCTGCTGCTCCCCGGATTCGTCGGTGCCCTGCTTCTCGCGCGCCGCACGTTCGCCGTCGGTGAAGGCGCCGAGATCGGCGAGCAGTTTCTCGTGCCCGGCGGCGCGGTCCTCGGCGGGGGTCGGCTCCACCGCGGACTGCGCCGCGGGTGCCTGCCCCTGGGGGTTCTTCAGGCTGTGCGAGACGCGGCGCGGCAGACCGCTGGCGGTGGTGCCGCCGACCATCGACCCCGGCTGTGGGCGGCGCGCGGGCGCCGGCCTCGGCGGCGCAGGCTCCCGCTTGGGCAGCCCGGAGCGGTGGCGGGGCTGGGCGGGCGCCTCGGCCACCGCGGTGCCGCGCGGCGCCTGCGGGAACACCACCGTCTGCGTGCCGGACCAGTTGGCCTCCGGCAGATCGGCGACGAGACCCGCGGGCAGCAGCACCGACGCGGTGGTGCCGTGCGGGACGCGGCGGTCGAGCCGGGTGCGCATGCCGTGGCGGGCGGACAGCCGCCGCACGACCGCCAGGCCCATGTGCCGCACCGAGGAGTCGTCGAGCACCGGCTCGCCGGAGAGCCGGTCGTTGAGTTCCTGCAGCCGGTCCGGCGGCAGGCCGATGCCCTCGTCCTCGATCCGCACCAGCACGCTGCCCGCTTCGGTCAGGTGGGCGCTGACCCGCACCGGGGTGTTCGGCGGCGAGGACTTCGTCGCATTGTCCAGCAGTTCGGCGATCAGCCGGCTGAGGTCCTCGCTCGCGAAGCCGACCACGCCCAGCGACACGATCCGCCCGATGTTGACGCGGGCGTACTGGTCGATCGACGACATCGCGCCGCGCACCACGTCGACCAGCGAGGTCGTCTCGGTCGCGGTGTCGGTGGCGTCGCGGCCGGCCAGCACGCGCAGGTTCTCCGCGTTGCGGCGCAGCCGGGTCGCCAGGTGGTCCAGCCGGTACAGCTCGCCGAGCCGCTCGGTGTCCTCCTCCCTGGCCTCCATCTCCTCCAGCTGGGAGAGCAGGGAGTCGACCAGGTTGAGGTCGCGCAGCGCCACGTTCGCGCAGAGCGCGGCGAGCGCCTCTTCGTTGGCCCGCTCGCGCTCCGCCTGGGACGGGGACTGCACGATCACCGGCGGCCGCGGCGGTGGCGGCTGCGCGGGTGGGGGGCCGAAGAGCTGCGAGGCCGCTTCCCTCGAGCGGTCCAGCAGCGCGCGTGAGCGGTTGAGCAGTTCTCGAGCCCGCGTCGCCATGTCGTCCTAACTGCCTGGGTTCGTCACGTGCGGCGGCTCAACCGTCGCGGGGACCCCTTCCCCCGCGTGTGGCCGAACCCGCGCCGGTGAACGCTATGCAACCACTCCGACCCCGCCCGTGTCCACCACTCTCCGCGATCTTGACGCACCGTGCCCGGGTGGTCGACGGAAGGTGGTTCGCCTTGTCCCGCCGGGGGAAACGCTCAGGTGAGCCGCACGTCCAGCCGGGTCTCGCCGCCGCCGACGCGCGCCGCTTTCCTTACTGGTGCGTAACTCGTAGCGACGACGGTGTAGGTGCCGGGTTCGAGGTCGTGGAAGGCGTAGTGCCCGTCCTCGCCTGCGAACGTGCGCCGGGCGAGGACGCCCGATTCGTCCAGCAGGCTCACCGTGACCCGCGGCCACGGCCGCGGCAGGTCGCGCACGTTGACCGTGCCGTGGATGACCGCGGCCTCCGCCAGCTCCAGGTCCTGCCGCACGCTCGCGTCGGTCATGTGCACCGCCACCGCGGACGGCCGGTACCCCGGCGCGTTCACGGCGAGGGTGTAGGTCCCGGCGGGCAGGGCGCCGAAGGAGTATTCGCCACCCTGGCCGGAGATGTAGGACCCGACGACCTCGCCGCGGGCGTCGGCCAGCGTCACGGTCGCGTCCGCGATCGGCGCCCCGGTCGCCGCGGAGCGGACCACGCCGCCCAGCCCGGTCGCGCTGTCCAGCACGAGGTCCAGGACGGCCGCGGTGTCGCCGACGGTCAGGGTGACCGCCTCCGGCCGGTACGCCGGCGCCGAGGCGATCAGGACGTGGACGCCGCGGCCGGGCGCGGGCAGCCGGTAGCCGCCGTCCGGGCCGGTGGCGCCGCGCGCGATCTGCTGCCCGCCGGAGTCGACGAGCGTGACCGCCGCGCCGGGCACGGGTGTGTCCCGGGTGTCGCGCACCCGTCCGGTCACCTCGGTCATGAGCGGGCCTGCTCGGGACGGCCGGCGTGCAGGTCGACGTCGACGGTCGCCGATTCGCCGCCGCTCAGGTCCACCTGCCGCACCACGGGCTCGAACAGGCTGGTCACCACGGTGTAGTCGCCGGGCGCGAGGTCGTCCACCGCGTAGCCGCCGTGCTCGTCCGTCACCGCGGCCGCGGCGAGTTCGCCCGCGGCGGTGCTGACGGTGACGCGCGCGCCGGGGACCGGGCGGCCGTCCGGCCCGGTGACGGTGCCGTGCAGCGCCCCGGCGGCCTGGACCAGCAGGTCGGCCACGGCCGGTTCGGCCCCACACCTTCTCCAGCAGCTCCTCGCGGGAGAACGCGGTGCCGGGCTGGGCGAGGAAGAACGCGAGC
>NZ_JBEXTX010000063.1:0-46726 GCF_040614175.1 Amycolatopsis sp. NPDC006131 | reverse complement strand
GGTCATCCCGTCGCCTTCCGGTTTGTGCATATCACCTTGATCCAGGGCCGCAAGGTTGGCATGTTCGGCCGCCGGTTGGCGGCCTGGGTTGCGGCCCTGGCTCAAGGTGATCGTCACGTGTCAGGCGACGGGATGACCACCCAGCTACCTTGGTTCGTTCGTTCAGAACGGTTCGTCGTGCAGCCAGTCCAGTGCCTTGCGCGCCGCATTGGACACGGCGCGGTCGGGGTGTGCCACGACGACCGATTCGAGCACTTCGCGTGCGCTCGGGTGGCCGCAGATCGTCGCGCCTGCCAGGAACAGCAGTTGGTCCGGCCGGGGTTGTGAGGCGAAGTCGGCGAGGGCCTTTTCCCGGCCTTCCGTCCGGATGTCCGCCGCCAGGAGGTCCACCTTGCTGTACGTGCGCTCGCGGCCGGCGACCTCGCTGCGGTCGATCAGGCCGGCGTCGAACAGCCACGTCGTCGCGGCTGGGCCTGCTGCCGAGTGGTCCCGCAGGGCGGCGATCGCCGCGACGCCGTCGCCGCCGAGGCGCGCCAGCAGCCGGAACGTCAGCATCAGGTGTTCGAAGTCGTCCGTGCGGCGGGCCAGCGCCGACAGCTCGGCGATCGCTCGTTCGGGGTCCCGGGCGCGCAGCCACGTCGCCGAGCCCTCGTCGAGCACCTGCGCGTCCAGCGGCGCCAGGCGCGCGAACAGGACCTCCGCCGTCTCGGTCGCGAGGTCGTCCACCGTCAGCACCGGCTCGCCCTCGGCGACCCGCAGTTCGTAGGCCGCCTGCACGCCGAGCGGCAGCAGTTGCACGACCTGCCGCTCCTCTTCGGGCACCTCGTCGAGGTAGTCGACCCCGGCGAAGTCCAGCAGGTCCTCGACGTGCTCCTCGCCCGCCGGGAAGATCTCCACCAGCCCGTACTCGGCCAGCCGGTGCACCACGCGCAGGATCGTGCCGCCGTCGCCGCCCAGCATCTCCACCAGCATCGGGATCGTGGCAGGCTCCGAAGCCAGTTCGGTGACCATCTCGGCCGCGACCGGGTTGCCCAGGACCGACGCCACCGCCGCCCGCCACAGCTCGACCGGGTCGGCCAGCCGCCGCGCCGCCTTCTTCACCGGCACCAGCCGACCGCGGTAGACGCGCACCACCCCGGCCCGCTTGGCCATCGCGACGAACTCGGCAGGCGCGCTGATCTCCGCCAGGTCCCGGCCGTCGCCGACCCACTCGACGAACCGGCGCAGCTGCGGCACCACCGCCGTGACCTCGGCCTCCGCCGCCAGCCGGTCGGGCGACGCGAGCGGGAACACCGGGGACGGCGCGGCCGCCTCCGCGTCCGGGTCGCCCTGGTAGTGGCGGTACGCCAGGTCGTGCAGCAGCGTCTGGTCGACCTCGACCTCACCCCGCCGCACCCGGTCGATGAACGCCTGCGCGGCCACCTCGTTCAGCGGGTCGATGCCGTGCTCGGCCATCGCGACGGCCCAGAACTTGGCCAGCCCGAAGTTCGACGGCTCGTTCATCGCCGTGTCGAACCGGTCGGCGATCGCGGTCAGGTAAGTGCGCAGCACGGCCGGCTGCTCGCTGCGCTCGTCCAGCAGGTCGGCGTCGTCGAAGAAGTCCATCAGCGCCTCGACCGTGGACAGCACGGCCGAGGAGTGCGGGTCGAGCAGCACGACCTTGCGCGGGAACCACACCAGCAGCGCGTTGCGGAGGATGTCACGCGTCCAGCGGCCGAGCAGGCCGTCCCGTTCGAAGCGGAAGTCCAGCATCGCCCCGGCGACCACCGGGTCCACCACCCGTTGCCGCATCTGCGACCAGGCGTCCAGCTCGACGAGCAGCCGCTGCCGGGCGTCGATGAACTCTTCCTCGTCCGCTCCGGTGTACACCATCCGCATGGGTCCGATCGTCCCCCAGATGGCGCGTCTTCACACCCCCGGCGACCGTTGCGGGCCGCGAATTCCTTCGAACGCCGCAGCCAGCTGCAGCACACCGAGGTCGTCGAAGCGCCGTCCGGCGATCTGCAGCCCGACCGGCTGTCCCCCACTCGTATAACCGCAGTTCAACGACACCGCGGGCTGGCCGGACATGTTGTAGGGCACGGTGAACGCGATGTGCTCGAACGGCCGCTCCGGGTCGTTCGTCGGCGACGCCCACTCCGCGGGCGGGGCGGAAACCGGGCAGGTCGGCGACAGGACGAAGTCGTACGGCTCACCGGCGCGCAGCGCGGCGACGCTGATCGCGTCCATCTGGGCGAACCCGCGGTACGCCGCGACACCGGAGACCTCCGCGCCGCCCTGCGCCCAGGCGGCGATGTACGGCAGCACCAGCGCCTGCCGTTCCGGGGGCAGCGCGCTGATGTCGCACCACGCCCGCACGCGCCAGAAGTCGTCGAGCCCGTCCAGCATTTCCCTGGTCAGGAAGGGTTCGACCGGTTCGACGATCGCGCCGGCCGCCTCGAACCGGCTCGCCGCGTCGAGCACCGCGGCCCGCACGTCGTCCTCCACCGGCAGTCCGACCCCGGCGTCCAGCTGCAGGCCCAGGCGCAGTCCGGTGACGTCGAGTTCCAATTGTGACCAGGCGATTTCCGCCGGCGGCAGGCTCAGGTGGTCCCGGCTGTCCGGCGCGGACACCACACCCATCAGCAACGCCGCGTCCGCCACCGTGCGCGTCATGGGCCCGGCGACCCGGCCGGGGAACGGCGGGTGCACCGGCACCCGCCCGAAGCTCGGCTTCAGGCCGACCAGCCCGCACCACCCGGCGGGCAGCCGGATCGAACCGCCGATGTCGGTGCCGACGTGCAGCGGCCCGTACCCGGCGGCGGCCGCGGCGGCGGCGCCCGCGCTCGACCCGCCGGGCGTCCGCGACAGGTCCCACGGGTTGCGGCTCGCGGTGTGGAAGCTGGACAACCCCGAGGTCAGCATCCCGTAGTCGGGCATCGTGGTCTTGCCGAGCAGCACCGCTCCGCCCTCGCGAACGCGGGCGGCGGCGGGCGCGTCGGCCGGGGCCGGGACCAGGTCGGTGGCCGCGGTGCCCAGCGGCACCGGCGTGCCCTTGGTCGCGATGTTCTCCTTCAGCGTGAGCGGCACGCCGTCGAGCGGCCCCGCCTCCCCCGCGACCCACCGCTGCTCGGACGCCTTGGCCGCGTCCCGCGCCTGCGACGGGTCGTAGGCGTAGAGCGCGTGCAGGGACGGTTCGAGTGCGTCGATGCGGGTCAGCACCGCCTCGGTGACCTCGACCGGGGACAACGTCCCGGCGCGGTAGGCGGCGAGCAATTCGGTCGCGGTCAGATCGGTCGGCTCCACGGGTCCCTCCTCATTCCGGCGGTGTGTAGCGGCCGTCCACCGCGGTCCAGCCGCCGTCGACGGCCAGCACCGCCCCGGTGACGAAGCTCGCGGCGTCGGAGGCCAGGTAGACGACGGCCCCGGCCAGCTCGGACGCCTTGGCCCAGCGGCCGAGCGCGCTCTTGCCCGCGTACGCGGCGTACCAGTCGGGGCTGGCCTTGATCTGTTCGGTCAGCGGCGTCTCGACCACGCCGGGCGCGATCGCGTTGACCCGCACGCCGGACGGCCCGAACTCGGCGGCCGCGGTGCGGAACAGCTGCACGAGCCCCGCCTTCGTCGCCGCGTACGGCCCCTGACCGGGTTCGACGGTGGTGCCGCGGATCGAGGAGAACCCGATGATGCTGCCGCGCCCACGCTCGACCATCCCCGCGCCGAAGGCCCGGACGACGTCGAAGGTCGCGCCGAGGTTGAGCGCGACGACCCGGTCGAACTCCTCGCGCCGGTAGTCGAGCAGGCGTTTGCGCACGTTCGTCGCCGCGGTCAGCACGACGACGTCCAGCACACCGAGCTCGCCCGCCGCCCGCTCGACGGCGGAGGAGTCCAGCACGTCGATCTCGTAGGAGTCGCCGCGGATCTCGCGCGCGGTCTCCGCCGCGGCGGCGGCGTTGCGGTCCGCGCAGATCACCTCCGCGCCGTGCGCGGCGAGCGCGAGCGCCGACTCGCGGCCGATGCCGCTGCCCGCGCCGAGCACCACGGCACGCTTCCCGTCGAGCCGGAACAGCTTCTCGTAGTTCACGCCCTGATCACCGCCATCCGCGTCACGGTCAGCTCGTCGATCGCGAACCGCGGCCCCTCGCGCCCGATGCCGGAGTCCTTCACGCCGCCGTAGGGCATGGTGTCCGAGCGGAACCCGGGCACCTCGTTCACCACGACACCGCCGACCTCCAGCTCGTCGACCGCCCGCATCGCGGTGCGCAGCGAGCGGGTGAACACGCTCGCGTGCAGCCCGTACCGCGAGTCGTTGACCTGCGCGAACGCCGTGTCCACGTCGGGCACGCGGCGCAGGCAGACCACCGGCCCGAAGATCTCCTCGTCCCAGCAGTCCACGCCGTCGGGCACGTCCGTCAGCACGGTCGGCCGGATGATCCCGTCCACCGCTTCGCCGCCCGCGGCCACCTTCGCGCCCGCGGCGACCGCCGCCGAGATCCAGTCCAGCACGCGACGGGTGGACCGTTCGTCGATCAACGCGGACACCCGGGTCTTCTCGTCCCGCGGGTCGCCGGTGACGACCTCGGGCAGCCGGGCCAGCAGGCGTTCGGTGAACTCGTCCGCCACCGCGTCGACGACGAGCAGCCGCTGCACGGAGATGCACGCCTGCCCGGACGCGTAGAACCCGCCGCGCAGCACCGCGTCCACGGCCGCGTCGAGGTCGGCGTCCTCGGCGACCACCAGCGCCGAGTTCGAACCCAGTTCCAGCAGGGTCTTCCGCGGCGCCGCGTCCTTCGCGATCCGGTGCCCGACGGCAGCCGAGCCGGTGAACGACACCGCGCCGATCCGCGGGTCGGTGACCAGCGCGGATCCGACCTCGGCATCACCGGTGACCAGCTGGACCATCGGCAGCGGTGCGCCGACGGCAGCCGCCGCCTCGCGCACGAGGTGCACCAGCCACAACGTCGACAGCGGCGTCTGCGGCGCCGGCTTCACGATCACCGGGCACCCCGCGGCGACGGCGGGCGCGATCTTGTGCGAGGCGAGCAGCAGCGGGTAGTTGAACCCGGCGATGCCGACGACCACGCCGATCGGCTTGCGCACCCAGAACCCGGTGAGCCCCTCGCCGGCGGGCAGCAGGTCCAGCGGCACGGTCTCGCCGTGCAGCCGGGCGACCTCCTCGGCCGCGGCCTGCCACGTCACCATGGTGCGGGCGACCTCGACGCGGCAGTCGACGAGCGGCTTGCCGGTCTCCACGACCAGCAGTCCCTCCAGCTCGTCCCGCCACTCCACCAGCGACCGGTGCACGCCCAGCAGCACCTCGCGGCGCACGTGCGAGGGCAGCTTCGCCACCTCACGCGCGACGAGCACCGCCTCGTTGACCGCGAGGTGCGCCAGGTCGGGCGTGCCGACCGGCGCCCGCGCGACCACGCAGCCGTCGTAGGGGAACCTGATCTCCGTCGTGTCCGGTGTGGACACCCAGTCGGACCCGATCGGCAGTCCGTCGGGATAGGGGTCGAACAT
Organism: Amycolatopsis sp. NPDC006131; assembly: GCF_040614175.1. NCBI lineage: Bacteria > Bacillati > Actinomycetota > Actinomycetes > Pseudonocardiales > Pseudonocardiaceae > Amycolatopsis > Amycolatopsis sp. NPDC006131. The sequence goes on along the minus strand of NZ_JBEXTX010000063.1, from coordinate 41,230 downwards.
CATCGTCCTCCCTGCAGCCTGGCCAGTTCCGCACGCAGGTTCGGGGCCGCCGCGACGAGCTCCCTCGTGTAGGGATGTCGCGGATCGCCGTAGACCTGTTCCACCGCGCCCAGCTCGACGAGCTCCCCGGAACGCATCACGGCGACCGTGTCGCAGACCCGGCGTACCACGGCGAGGTCGTGCGAAACGAACACCAGCGTCAGCTCGAAGCGCTCGGTCAGCTCGGCGAGGAGGTCGAGGATCTGCTTGCGCACCGACACGTCAAGTGCGCTGACCGGCTCGTCCGCGATCAGCACCCGCGGGCGCGGCGCGAGCGCGCGGGCGATCGAGATCCGCTGCCGCTGGCCGCCGGAGAACTGGTGCGGGTACCGGCTCGCCGCGTCCGGCGGCAACCCGACCGCGGTCAGCAGCTCCGCGACGCGGTCCGGATCGCGGCGGCCCAGCGGTTCGGAAATGATGTCCCGCACGCGCATCCGCGGGTCGAGCGAGCCCATCGGGTCCTGGAACACCACCTGCAACGCGTTGCGCAGGAACCCCAGCTTCCGCTCGGGCAGGCCGTCGATGCGCCTGCCGTCGAAGGAGATCTCGCCGGAGGTGGGCCGGTCCAGCCCGGCCAGCAGGCGCACCAGGGTGGACTTGCCGGAGCCGGATTCGCCGACGATGCCGAAGCGCTGCCCGGCCGCGACGGTGAACGACACCCCGCGCAGCGCGTGCACCTCGCGTGGCCGTCGGTAGTGGCGGTGGACGTCCCGCAGTTCGATCACGCCGCCTCCAGGTCCGACGCGGCCAGCAGCTTCTTCGTGTAGTCGTGCCGCGGCCGGGTGAGAACGTCCGAAGTGGACCCCTCTTCGACGATCCGGCCCTCGAACATGACGAGCACCCGCGTGCACACCCGCGCCACCACCGCGAGGTCGTGCGTGATGAACAGCAGCGCCGTCTCCCGCTCGGTGACTCCGGTCAGGATCAGGTCGAGCACCTGCGCCTGCACGGTGACGTCCAGCGCCGTCGTCGGCTCGTCGCAGATCAGCAGCGCCGGATCGTTGGCCAGGGCGATCGCGAGCACCACCCGCTGCCGCTGACCGCCGGAGAGCTGGTGCGGGTAGGCGCGGGCGAGCTGCTCCGGATCGGGCAGCTTCACCGCGTCCAGCAACGCCACCGCGGCCTCGTGTGCGGCTCGCCGCGACTTGCGGGTGTGCAGCCGGATCGCCTCGGCGACCTGGCGGCCGACGCGCATCAGCGGGTTCAGCGCGGTCATCGGCTCCTGGAACACCATCGCCAGGTCCCGTCCCCGCCGACGCGACAGCTCGCGTTCGGACGCGCCCAGCAGCTCGGTCCCGGTCAGCTTCGCGGAACCGCTCGCCCGCAACCCCTCCGGCAGCAGGCCCATCACCGCGGACGCGGTCAGCGACTTGCCGGACCCGGACTCGCCGATCAGCCCGACCCGCTCACCGGCGCCGACCGCGAACGACACCTCGCGCACCAGCGGGTGCGCGCCGGCGTGCACGGACAACTCCGAAACTTCGAGGGTCATCGCCGCTCCAGCCGGGGGTCGAGTCGGTCGCGCAGACCGTCGCCAAGCAGGTTGAACCCGAGCACCGCGATCGCGATCGCGAGACCCGGCACCAGCGCGAGCCGCGGCTGCACCGTCAGCAGTTCCTGGGACTCCTGCAGCATGCGCCCCCAGGACGGCGTCGGCGGCCGCGTGCCGAACCCGAGGAACGACAGCGCCGCCTCGGCCAGCACCGCGATGCCGAACGACACCGAGCACTGCACGATCACCAGCCCGCCGATGTTCGGCAGCACGTGCCGCCGCGCGATGAAGAACCGCGACCGGCCCGCCGAGCGCGCCGCCAGCACGTACTCCGTGCTCATCACCTGCAACGTGCCGGAGCGGGCCACCCGCGCGAACGACGGGATGGTCGCGACTCCGATCGCGATCATCGCGGTGACCGTGCTCGCGCCGTAGACCGCGCCGAGCATGATCGCCAGCAGCAGCGCCGGGAACGCGAGCACCAGGTCGTTGACCCGCATGACGAACTCGCCGAGCCACCGCTTCGACATCCCGGCCAGGATCCCCAGCGGCGTCCCGACCAGCGCGGCGACGCCGACCGCGATCACGCCGACGTACAGCGTCGTGCGCGCGCCGACGAGGATCTGGCTGAACACGTCCCGGCCGAACTTGTCGGTGCCGAACCAGTGCTCACCGGTCGGCCCGAGCAGCCGGGCGGTCGATTCGACCTTCAGCGGATCGTGCGGCGTCCACACGAACGACACCAGCGCCGCCAGCACCACGAGCCCGACCAGTACCGCCCCGGCGATCAACGCCGGCGATGTCCGCCCCTTCACCGCGCCGTCCTCAGCCGGGGGTCGATCACCACGTACAGCAGATCGACCACGAAGTTGACCACCAGCACCGCGGCCACCAGCACGAGCACGATGCCCTGCACCGACAGCAGGTCACGCGCCGACACCGAGTCCAGCAGCATGCTGCCCAGGCCGGGCAGCACGAACACCCGCTCCACCACGACCGCGCCGACCAGCAGCGTGGTCAGCTGGAGCCCGAGCACGGTCACCACCGGGACGGCGGCGTTGCGCATGCCGTGCCGCATCAGCGCCGGGTACGGGCGCAGGCCCTTCGAGCGGGCGGTGCGCAGGTAGTCCTGGCCGAGCGTGTCCAGCACCGCCGAGCGCACGTACCGCGTGAGCACCGCGCCCTGCACGAGCCCGAGCGACAACGCGGGCAGGATCAGCCCGCGCAGGAACTCGCCGGTGTCGACGTTCGGCGGCGTCCACCCGCCCGACGGCAGCCACCGCAGCTGCACCGCGAACACCTGCACCAGCAGGATCCCGGCGAGGAACGCCGGCACCGCCACCCCGAGCTGCGACAGGCCGGAGATGGCCGTGCCGCCGAAGCGCCGGTGCCACACCGCGGCCAGCGCGCCGAACGGCACCGCGAGCACGACCGCGACCAGCATCCCCGCGCCCACCAGCCACAACGTGACGCCGAGCCGGTCCACCAGCTGCGGCCCGATCGCCTCGCCGGTGACGTAGGAGCGGCCGAAGTCGCCCTGCAGCACCCCGCCCATCCAGCTCAGGTACTGCTCGACCAGCGGCCGGTCGAGGCCGAAGTCGGCGCGCGTCCTGGCGAGCAACTCCGGAGTGGCGTTGATGCCGAGCGCGACCTGCGCCGGATCGCCGGGCAGCACCGCCATGAACGCGAACACCACGATGGAGGCGACCAGCACGCTGACCACCAGGATCGCCACGCGGCGCAGGATCGCGGCGGTCATCAGCCCAGCCCCGTCAGGTCGAAGGACTCGCTGACCTGGTTGGCGGCGAGCCCGGTCACCTTCTTCTTCGCCACCACCACGTTCGGGTACAGGAACAGCCAGTCGGCGGCCGCGTCCGCGGTGATGGTGCGGGCGGCCTCGCGCATGTCCGCGACCTGCTGCTCCGGCGTGCCCGCGTCCGCGTCCGAGATGAGCTGCTTGACCCGCGGGTTGTCGTAGCCCCAGTAGTACTTGGGGTTGCCGAAGGTGGTGATGTCGCGGGCTTCGACGTGCTGGACGATCGAGGCGTCGAAGTCGTGGTCGGTGAAGACCTGCTTGAGCCACACGGCCGGGAAGTCCAGCGGCTCGATCGTGACTCGCACGCCGATGTCCGCCAGATCGGAGGCGACCACCTGCGCGGCGGCCGTCGCGTACGGCAGGTTCGCGACGCGCAGCCGGATCGACAGGTTCGTCTGCCCCGCCTCGGCGAGCAGCGTCTTCGCCTGCACCGGGTCGTGCGGGTAGTAGCCGGCGAGGTCCTCGTACCAGGGGTCGGTGGGCGGGACCATGCTGCCGAGCACCGTGCCGCGACCGGCCCACGCGGTGTCCAGCAACGCCTTGCGGTCGATGGCCAGGGTGAGGGCGCGGCGGACGCGCACGTCGTTGAAGGGTGCTTTCGCGCCGTTGAAGGAGAGCACGACCTCGCCGTTCGTGGTGCCCTGCAGGACGGTGAACCGGTTGTCGTTCTCGAACTGCGGGATCGAGTCCGGCGCGGTGATCTGCGCGATGACGTCGATGCCGTTGCTGAGCAGCGCGTTGTTCAACGCGGTCGGATCCTTGATGTACTTCAGGATCACGGTCCGGTAAGCCGGTTTCCGGCCCCAGTAGCCGGGGTTGGCGGCCAGGACGATCGAATCGCCGCGCCGCCGGGACTGCACCTCGTACGGCCCGGTGCCGACGGGCTTGCCCGCCAGGTCGGCGACCCCGGTGGGGCTGAACATCGCGCCGACGCGGCCGGTCATGTCGAACAGCCAGCCGTTGCTGGGCTTCTTCAGCACCACGCGGGCGTGCAGCGGGTCGACCACCTCGACGTGGTCCACGACGTCCATCTTGGACTTGATGGAGATCGTCCAGTCGGTCTTGACGCGGTCGATGGAGAACTTCACGTCGTCGGCGGTGAACGGCGCGCCGTTGCTGAACGTCACGCCGGGCTGGAGCTGGAAGTCGTAGGTGCGCCTGTCCTCGCTCACGGTCCAGGACCTGGCGAGCAGCGGCACGATCTTGCCGCTGCTGTCCAGCTTCACCAGGCCCTCGTAGACGTTGTAGAGCAGGGCCTGCGGGATGGCCGTGCCGTCGGTGCGGGTGAAGTCGAAGTTCGCCGGCTCGGCGGTGAACCCGACCGCGAGCGTGTCCGGGCCGGAGCCGACCGTCGCCGTGGATCCGGCGGAGCAGGCCGAAACCACCAGCAGGAGTGCCAGTGCCGCGGAAATTCGGACTTTCATCCTCACCCCGAGTCAGTATGCTGGTCCGACCAGTAGCCTAGGTTTGCACCACACGGGGTGAAGGTCAAGACACGATGGAATTCGAGCCGGTCAGCCCGGTCCGCGCCTACGAGCGGATCGTGGAACAGATCGAGCAGGCCGTGCTCACCGGCCGGCTCCGGCCGGGCGAGCGGCTGCCCGGTGAACGCGAGCTGATGGCCCAGTTCGGGGTCAGCCGCTCCACGATCCGCGAGGCGCTGCGGGTCCTGCAGGCCGGCGAGGTGATCCGCTCGCGCCCGGGTGATCCGCGTGGGCCGGAGGTCCTGCCCGCGTCACCGGCGAGCCTGCAGAAGTCGCTGGACCGGCTGGCGCGCGCGGAAACGCTCGGGCTGGCCGAGCTGCTGCAGTTCCGGATGATCCTGGAGGGCTCGGCGTACCGGCTGGCCGCCGAGCTGCGGACCGAAGAGGACCTGTCGGAGCTGCGCGCGGCGCTGGCGGCGATGACCGAAAGCCTGGACGACTACGCGACCTTCAGCCGCGCGGACGTCGCGTTCCACGACGTGGTCGCGCGGGCCGGGCGGAACACGCTGATCGTGGTGTGCGGCAAGGTCGTGCGCGGGGTGGTGCTGGACCTGATCGCGGGCAAGCTGGAGAACTCGACGGACCGGCAGTCGCTGATGGCGGCGTCGGTCGCGCACCACAAGGAAGTGCTGCGCGCGGTGGAGGACGGCGACGGCCCGCTGGCGGCCCGGCTGGCGCGGCGCGCCCTGTTCGACTACTACGCCGAGTACGTCGGCGCGGACGAGCGGATCGTGCTGGAACACCTGCTGGACTGAAAATTCCGTGGTGCCACGCCGTGGATGATCGCTACCGTCCGGGCGTGGCGTATGAACACCCGCTGGCCTACGTCCTCGGCCTGGAAGGCCTGGCGCTGCTGCGATCCTTCCGCGGCGAGCACGACCGCGCGTTCGTCGCGGAACGCCTCGCCGAGATCCGCCGGCTGCTGGCGGATTCCCCGGACGGCGTGGAGGTCGCGCACGTCGACCCGGTCGAGGGCTACGACCTGTGGGCGCCGACCTACGACTCCCCGAACCCGGCGTTCGACTTCGACGAGCCGTTCGTGCGCGAGGTCGCCGGCCGGCTGTCCCCGGGGGTGGCATTGGACGCGGCCTGCGGAACTGGCCGGGTGACGGCGGTGCTCGCGGAGTGCGGCCACCGGGTGGTGGGCGTCGACTCGTCGCCGGGGATGCTCGAACTGGCCCGGAAACGCTTGCCGGACGGGGAATTCCACGTCGGGAGTCTCACCGCGCTGCCGTCCGGGCCGGTCGACCTGGTGACCTGCTCGCTCGCGCTGACGCACGTGCCGGACCTGGGCCCGGTGTTCGCGGAGTTCGCGCGCGTGTTGCGCCCCGGCGGGCACGTGGTGATCGCCGACGTGCACCCGGAGCAGGTGGCACGTGGTCACGTCCCGGCGGTGCGCCGCGCGGACGGTGCGCCCGGCCGGGTGCTTTCGCACTGCCACCGCACCGGCGACTACCTGCGGGCCGCGCTCGCCGCCGGGCTGGAACCGGTGCGGTGCGCGGAACCGGTGGCGCCGGCCAGGGAGATCCCGGCGTCCGAGCCCGGCCCGTGGGAGACGTGGCCGTGGTCGCTGGCCGGACTGGCGCCGGCGGCCGCGCAGGCCGCCGGCGCCGGTGTTCCGTCGATGATCCTGTGGGAGTTCCGGAACTAGTCCTCGGCCAGTAGCGCGTCGATCTGGCCCTCGGCGAGCTTCATGCCCTCCTCCATGCCCATCTCGATCAGCTTTTCCAGCTGCTCCAGGCTGTCGAAGGAGTTCACGGTGGTCATCCGGGTGCCGCCGCCGTTCGCCTCGATGGTGACCGCGCAGTGGATGACCGGCATCTCCGTGTTCCGCTCGCCCTTGTCGTCGGCGAAACCGTCGTCGAACTCCAGCCGGTGCGGGGCCTCGACCGCGGTGATCTCCCACCAGCCGTGGGACTTCGTGCCGTCCGGGCCGGTCATGAAGTAGCTGGAGCGGCCGCCTGCCTTGAAGTCGTGCTGCTCGAACGTGGCGGGCCAGGTCGGCGGGCCCCACCACCGCTCGAGCTTGCGCGGGTCCTCCCACACCCGCCACACCCGCTCCGGCGCGGCGTCGTACTCCGCGACGATCGTGAGGGTGAGGGCCTCGGTGTCCTTGTGCGAGCTGATGACCGTCATTCGTCCTCCTCGGACAGGATGTCGCCGATCGCGTCGGCGCGGTGGCGCCAGATCTGTTCGTATTCGTCGAGCAGGCGGGCCGCCTTGCGCAGGACCTCGGGATTGCCGTGCACGAGCTGCTCCCTTCCGCTCCGCTGTTTGACGACCAGCGACGCCCGCGCGAGCACCGCCACGTGCTTCTGCACGGCGGCGAAACTCATGTCGTACCTGCGGGCGAGCTGCGAGATCGACTCCTCCTGGCGGAGCACCCTGGTGACGATGTCGCGCCGGGTGGCGTCCGCGAGTGCGTGGAAGATGCGGTCGATCTCCGCGTCGTCGAGTTGACTTACAACCACATGGTTGTACGTTAGTGGCCGCGGAACCGTCTGGCAAGAGGTGACTCCTTGCTCCCGGCGGGACACCCGTAGTACACCCGTCCGTATGACTGGGGTCGGGCTTTGCCTGTCCGGTGGCGGCTATCGCGCGATGCTGTTCCACCTGGGCGCGTTGTGGCGCATCAACGAACTGGGCTGGCTGCCCGAGCTGACGCGGATCTCCAGCGTCTCCGGCGGCTCGATCACCGCGGGCGCGCTCGCCGTCGCGTGGCCGCGGCTGGAGTTCACCGGCGGGGTGGCGGCCAACTTCACCGACGAGGTCGTGCGGCCGGTGCGCGCGCTCGCCGGGCGGACGCTCGACGTGCCGGTGATCCTGCGCGGCTTGGTGACGCCCGGCCGCAGCACCGGGGAGGTCCTCGCGGCGGCGTACCGGAAGCACCTGTTCGGCGACCTCCTGCTGCCGGACCTGCCCGCGCACGGCCCGCACTTCGTGTTCACCGCGACCGACCTGCAGGACGGCGACCAGTGGTGGTTCTACCGGGAACGGCAGCAGGACCCGCCGGTCCAGCTCGCGACCGCGGTCGCGGCGTCGTCGGCGTTCCCGCCGTTCCTGTCGCCGGTCGTGCTGACCACGCCGGTCCCGGGCGAGGACCGGCGCATCGAGCTGAGCGACGCCGGCGTGTTCGACAACCTCGGCCTGGACCCGGTGATCGGGCACTGCGACACGGTGCTCGTCAGCGACGCGGGCAAGCGGATGGACAAGCTGCGGTCGGTGTCCCGGAACTGGCCGGGCCAGCTGCTGCGCACGCTGGACATCATGGACAACCAGGTCCGCACGCTGCGCACGTCGTCGCTGATCAAGTCCTATGTGGACGGCACGTTCGCGGGCGCCTACTGGGGCAGCTACAGCGACATTGACAACTTCGAGGTCGACGACGCGCTGCCCGCGCCGCTCAGCCGGACCCGCGCGCTCGCCGAGTCACCCACCCGGCTGCGGCGCACCCCGGCCGCGGTGCAGGAGCGGCTGATCAACTGGGGCTACGCCATCTGCGACGCCGGGATGCGCCGGTGGGTCGACCCGAAGGCCAAGCCACCAGCGGACTTCCCCTACCCCGCCGCGGGCGTTTAGCGGAGCAGCTCCTCCAGGAGGTCCGCCGCCCGTGTGGAGCCGCCCTCGGCGCGGGTTTCCTCGCGCAGCCGGGCGGACCTGCGGGCGACCTCGGGGTCGGCGACGAGTTCCAGCAGGGTGCTCCGCAGCAAGTCGGCCGTCGCGTCCGGGGTGTCGATCCGCCGCGCCACGCCGAGTTCGACCACGCGGTCGGCGTTCATGAACTGCTCGGCGGCCTGCGGCACCGCGATCATCGGCACGCCCGCGTGCAGTCCTTCCGCGCTGCTGCCCATGCCGGCGTGCGTGACGAACGCGTCGGCCTGCGCCAGGATCGCCGGCTGCGGCACCCAGGACCGGACCTCGACGTTGGCCGGGACCTCCCCCAGCTCGGCCGGGTCGACGTACTTGCCGATCTGCAGCACCACGTGCCAGCCGGGCAGGTTCCCGAACGCGGCGAGGCATTCCCGGTAGAACGCGGCCTGGCGGGTGTAGGCCGAGCCGAGCGAGACCAGCAGGACCTTCCCGGCGTCCGCGGGCCGCGTCCACGCGCCGGCGTCCGCGCGGTCGCCGAGGCACGGCCCGACGAAGGTCACGCTGTCGTCCACGCGGTCGGCGTTCGGCTGCATCGCGCGGGGGATCAACGCCAGCGCACGCGGCGGCTTGCCGGAGAACGCGTCGCTGTCCAAAGTGGTCGCTCCGGACGAGGCGAGCCAGCCGGCGAACTTCGCCCGGTGCGCGTCGGCGCCGGGCAGCGCCCACAGCTGCGCGGCGACCTCTTCCTCGTAGCCCTTCCAGGCCACGAACGTCGGCGACAACTGCACCAACGGGCGCCCCTGCGATTCGGCGAGGACGCGCGCGCCGTAGGCGCCGATGTCGTAGAGGTAGAGGTCCGCCGGATCCGCGTCGTACACGGCACGCAGCTGCGGGAGCGCGTGGATCGCGTCGTCGAGGAACAGGTCCATCGCCGCGATCGGGTCGGCGGGCCAGTCGTTGTCGGCCACCGGCAGCGTCGAGGTGCACGGCACCAGCTCGGCGCCGGTCGGCTCGATCAGGTGGGCCACGGCCGGGTCGTTGGCGTAGGTCACGCGGTGGCCGCGGGCGACCAGCTCGCGGATCACTTCGAGGCTGGGCAGGACGTGGCTGACGGCCGGAACCCCGACCATGGCGATGTGCTTGCTCATGTCAGCGGCGACCCTAGCGTGATCACGCCGGGCGGGCATCCGGATTTCCTTGACCTCCAGTTACCTGGAGGTTCTAGCGTGAATCCCATGATCTTCACCGAACGCGAGCGCGCGTACCTGGCCGGCCAGCGGCTCGGCCGCATGGGCACCGTCGACGCCAAGGGGCGCCCGCAGGTCCGGCCGCTGAGCTTCCGGCTCAACGACGACGGCACGATCGACATCGGCGGCCCCGCGCTCAGCAAGAGCCAGAAGTGGCGCAACCTCGAACGCAACCCCGAGGTGTCGTTCGTCGTCGACGACATCACCCCGGACGAGCCGGGCGCCGTCAAGCCCGGCTGGGGGCGCGGCGTCGAGGTCCGCGGCACCGCCGAACTGATCACCGGCGTCGAGCCGCCGGAGTTCGGCCGCGGCTTCTTCAGCGACGAGCTGATCCGGATCCACCCGCGCGTCGTGCACGCCTGGCACCTGGACCCGGACCAGCTGACGCGGCGGGCTCAGGTCAGCGCCTGAGCCAGGTCCCGCCAGAGGTCCTCGGGGTCCTCCAGGCCGACGCTGAACCGCACCAGGCCGGCGGGCACGTGCGCGTCGCCCGGCCACATCGCGCGGCGCTCGACGATGCTCTCCACCCCGCCGAGGCTGGTGGCGTGCCGAATCAGCCGCAGCGACGCGCACAGGCGGTCGGCGGCGTCCGCGTCGGCGAGGTCGAAGGCGATCATCGTGCCCTGGCCGGGGTAGCGCACCTTCGTCACCGCCGGGTGCGCGCCGAGCCGCTCCGCGAGCAGCGCCGCGGTGCGGGACTGTTCGGCCAGCCGGACCGGAAGCGTCCGCAACCCGCGCAACGCGAGCCACGCCTCCAGCGCGCCGGGGGTGGCGCCGTTGCGGGTGCGGGCGTCGCGCAGCTCCGCGGCCACGCCCTCGTCCGCGGCGATCGTCAGCCCGAGCAGCAGGTCGCTGTGCCCGCCGATCAGCTTGGTCGCGCTGTGCACGACGATGTCCGCGCCCAGCGACAACGGCTGCTGGGCCAGCGGCGTGGCGAACGTGTTGTCCACGACGACCCGCGCGCGCTGACCCGTCAGCGCGGCGATGTCGATCAGGTCGAGGGTCGGGTTGGTCGGCGACTCGACCCACACCACGTCGGCCTCGCGGGCGGCGGCCAGCCAGCCCTCCCGGTCGGACGGCTCGATGCGGCGCACCTTCAGCCGCCCCTTGGCCGCGGCGTGGTCGAGCAGCCCGCGGGTGCCCGCGTAGCTGTAGACCGGCACGGCGACCTCGGCGCCGACGTCCAGCAGGTCCAGCACCGCGGCCGCGGTCGCGATGCCGGAGGCGAACGCCGTCGCGTGCCCGCCTTCGAGCGCTCCCACGGCTTCTTCGAGCGCGGCCCAGGTCGGCGTGCCGTCCTCCCGCGCGTACCGGAAGCCCGCGCCGGCGAGGTAGGTGCTCGCCGGGACCAGCGGGGTGTTCAGCGGCTCACCGGGTTCGTCCGGTCGTCCGGCGGCCACCGCACGGCTGCGCGGCGTGAGGTCGTCGAGGTTCACGCTGCTCATTACAACAGCCGACCACGAGCTGGGCGTGCGGCCCCCGGAGCCGCTGGGTACCGTGCAGCGACCGCAAACACAGGGAGGAACACGCATGGCACTCGAACGCCCCGAGGTCGACAAGCCGACCGGGCCGCCCCCGGCCGAGCTGGAGGTCACCGACCTCACCGTCGGCGACGGTCCCGAAGCCGCCGCGGGCAACGTCGTGTCCGTGCACTACGTCGGCGTCTCGCACTCGACCGGCGCGGAATTCGACGCGTCCTGGAACCGGGGTGAGCCGCTGCGCTTCCCGCTCGGCGCCGGGCACGTCATCCCGGGCTGGGACCAGGGCGTGCAGGGCATGAAGGTCGGCGGCCGCCGCCGTCTGGTCATCCCGCCGCACCTGGCCTACGGCGACCGCGGCGCGGGCGGCGTCATCAAGCCGGGCGAGACCCTCGTCTTCGTGGTGGACCTGGTCGACGTCAGCTGAGCCGGGACGCCACCCGCGCCAGCAGGCCGGCCACGGCCTCGACGTGCGCGGCCGGCCGGGGGCGGTGCACCGCGTACACCTCGCGGTCCAGCGCGCTCCCGGCCAGGTCGCGCACCACGATCCCGTCGGCGCCGCGCACCACGCTCGCCGGCACCAGTGCCGCGCCCAGCCCGGCCCGGACCAGCGCGAGGATCGCCGCGTAGTCCCGGGTCTCGTAGGCGATCCGCGGCTCCACCCCGTCCTTCGCGGCCAGCAGGTCCAGGCACTGGCGGTCGGCCGAGATCCAGTCGTCGTCGGCGAGGTCGATCAGCTTCACCTCGGGCTTGCGCGCGGCCGGGTGGTGGGCGGGCAGCACCAGCCGCAGCCGGTCGGCGAGCAGCGGCACCCGTGTCAGCCCGCGTGACGGCGGCAGCTGCCGCCCCGGGTAGCGGTGGGTGATCAGCAGGTCCAGCTCGCCCGACACCACCAAGTCGTAGCCCTCCGGCGGCTCCAGGTCCACCAGCCGCAGCCGGGTCGACGGGTACGCGCGCCGGAACTCCCCCACGACCTGCGGCAACAGCACCTGCCCCGCGGTCGCGAAGGTGCCGACCGTCAACGCGGCGGGCGGCTGGTCGCGTAGCGCCGCAAGCGTTTGCTCCGCCTCCCGCAGCTCCCCCGCGATCGCCTCGCCGTGCCGGACCAGCAGCCGTCCGGCCTCGGTGAGCACCGTCCCGGTCGCGCGGCGCTCCAGCAGCGCGCAGCCCGCCTCGCGTTCGAGCCGGGCCAGCTGCTGGGACAGCGCGGAGGCGGTGAAGCCCATGTTCCGCGCCGCGGTGGCGATGGACCCGGCGTGGGCGACCTCGACCAGGACGCGCAGCCGTTCGGCGACGAGCATGCCGTAAGTATCGCTAATGCCGGGCAACGGGAAAGCGCTGGCGGCTTACGGCCGTCCTGCGCACAGTGGACTCATGACAAGCACGGTCGTCCCCGACGTCACCGCCGCCGCGGAGCGCATCCGCCCGTACGTCCGCCACACCCCGGTGCTGCGCGCCGAAGTCGACGGTCGCCCGCTCGTGCTGAAGCTCGAGCACCTGCAGCGCACCGGCTCGTTCAAGCTGCGCGGCGCGCTGAACGCCCTGCTCGCCGGGGAGCGGCCGGAGCAGGTCGTCACCGCGTCCGGCGGCAACCACGGCATCGGCGTGGCAACCGCCGCAGCGATCCTCGGCCTGCCCGCGACCGTGTTCGTGCCGGACGGCGTCCCGGCCGGCAAGGCACGCCGGATCGAGGCGGCCGGCGCGCGGCTGGTGCGGGCGGGCGCGCGGTACGCCGACGCGGCGGCGGCAGCCCACGAAGCCGCGCAGGCGCCGGGCGCGCGGTACGTCGAGGCCTACAACGACCCGGTCGTGATCGCCGGCCAGGGCACGGTGGCGGCGGAGATCGTCACCGACGCGCCCGAGGTGGATGCGATCGCGGTGGCCGTCGGCGGCGGCGGGCTCGCGGCCGGGGTGGCGCTCGGCTCCGGCGGGCGGCTGACGGTCGCGGTCGAGCCGGAGCGGTGCTCCTGCCTGCACCAGGCGCTCGCGGCCGGGCGCCCGGTGGACGCGGAGGTGGACTCGGTCGCCGCGTCGGCGCTGGGCGCGACCCGCGTCGGGGAGGTCCCGTTCGAGGTGCTGTCCGGGCCGGGCGTGCGGTCGCTGGTGGTCAGCGAGGCGGAAATCCTCGCGGCGCGGGACCGGCTGTGGGACGAGTTCCGGCTGGCCGTCGAACCGGCGGCCGCGGTGCCGTTCGCCGCGTGGCTGGCCGGCGCCGTGCCCGGCGAAGTGCCGTGCGTCCTGCTCTGCGGCGCCAACGCGGATTGGACGCCGTGACTACCGCGGGGCAGGGCCGGAACCGATTCTGGTGAGCATCGCCACCGCCGCCGCTACGCCTGAGGCGCCGGAGACCGTCGAGGTCCTCGCCGATCTCGTCCAGCCGCCCCGCCGCGGCCACGTTCAGGTTGTCCCGTCGACGCGGTCACGCATGTGACAGTCCCCGTCGTTGTGCATCAGAACGCCCACCACCTCGCGGGAGCGCTCCGCACCGCGGCGGGGTGGAACGAAAAAACCCGGGCTCTGGGATCCAGAGCCCGGGTCATCGGGTGGGCGAGGAGGGAGTTGAACCCTCACGTCCTTTCGGACACACGGACCTGAACCGTGCGCGTCTGCCATTCCGCCACTCGCCCGAGTTGCCTGCGACAGCGAAGAGAACTCTAGCAGGCCGTTTCGGGGCCCTTCACCGGGGGTCGTGTCGAAGGGCGCGGATCCCGATAGGATCGATGCGAAAGCACATGGTGCGAAGGAGGGTGAGGGGTTCCGTGGGTCGCGTTGAGCGCTTCGATCGACGCCTGGAATCCCTGGTGGGAAACACCTTCGCACGCATGTTCGGCGGCAATGTCGTCACGCAAGAAGTGGCGCAGGCCCTGGAACGCGAAGGCGAGGACAACGTTCGTGAGCTGGCCGGTGGCAGGCTGCTCGCCCCCAACCACTACATCGTGTCACTGGGGCCGACTGACTACGACCGGATGGCCGGCGATGAGTTGCGCGTCACCAGGGTGCTCACGGAAGCCGTCAAGGAGCACCTCGCCGAACACGGTTGGGACACCTATGGTGACGTCGTAGTTTCGCTCGAGCGCAACGACGCGCTGCATACTGGACAATTCAAGACCCGTTCATCCGTCGACCCCGACGTCAGCGCGCGTAACGTCGCGGGTGCAGGACGGTCAGCACGACCCAGCAACGCAGGAGACCCAGCAATGAGCCAGCCCCCCGGCTACGGCCAAGGCCAATACGACCAGGGTGACCCGTACGGCCAGCAGGGCCAGTACGGCTACGGACAGCAGGGACAGCCCGGTTATGACCAGGGTGGCTATGGCCAGCCGGGTTACGACCAGGGTTACGGCCAGCAGCCCGGGTACGACCAGGGCTATGGCCAGCAGCCCGGGTACGACCAGGGCGCCGGCTACGGCGGCCAGCCGGGTTACGACCAGGGTTACGGGCAGCAGCCCGGCTACGACCAGGGCTACGGCCAGCCGCAGGGCGGGTACGACCAGGGTTACGGCCAGCAGCCCGGCTATGACCAGGGCTATGGCCAGCAGCCCGGGTACGACCAGGGCTACGGGCAGCAGCCCGGCTACGGCACCCCGCCGGGTGGCTACGGCCCGCCGCAGGGCGCTCCGGACCCGTACGCGCAGCAGGGCTACGCTCCGCCGCCCGCCGCGCCGGGTGCGGGCCGCCAGCTGCAGGCCGTCCTCCAGCTCGACGACGGCTCGAACCGGAACTACACCCTCAAGCAGGGCGGCAACGTCATCGGCCGCGGCCAGGACGCCGACTTCCGCCTGCCCGACACCGGTGTCTCCCGCCGCCACCTGGAGATCACCTGGGACGGCCAGAGCGCGACGCTCGCCGACATCGGCTCCACGAACGGCACCACGGTCAACGGCACGCCGGTGCAGACGTGGCAGCTCGCGGACGGCGACGTGATCCGGGTCGGCCACTCCTCGCTGGTGTTCCGCACGCAGGGCTGACACGCGCGCCGGTAACCTGCGCCTGACCGGGTTCGCACCCGAAATCCCGTGTCCCGCAGAATGACCCCTGCGGGACGCCGCGGCGCACGCGTGCCACGGTCGGGAGAACAGAAGGCGGAGACACGTGCCGGAGCTGGTCGTTCAACTCACCAGAGTGGGCTTTCTCGTGCTGCTCTGGCTGTTCGTGCTGGCTGCCCTTCGGGTGGTGCGCTCGGACCTGTACGCGGCGTCGGGCCTGAAGGTCGCGATGCCCGGGTTACGCCGCGCCAAGGAGCAGAAGAAGCCGCGGGGCAACGCCAAGACGCCCCGCCAGCTGCTCGTCACCCACGGGGCGCTGGCCGGCACGCGGATCACCCTCGACGGCAGGCCGATCACGCTCGGCCGGGCCGACGACTCCACCCTGGTGCTGGACGACGACTACGCCTCGACCCGGCACGCCCGGCTGTCGCTGCGCGGCACGGACTGGTACGTGGAAGATCTGGGATCGACCAACGGGACTTATCTGGACCGGGCTAAGGTCACTGCACCCCTCCGAGTTCCACTCGGTGTCCCCATCCGGATCGGCAAGACGGTGATCGAGCTTCGCCCATGACACTCGTTCTTCGCTACGCGGCCCGCAGCGACCGTGGCCTGGTGCGGTCCAGCAACCAGGACTCGGTGTACGCGGGCCCCCGCCTGCTCGCACTCGCCGACGGCATGGGTGGCCATGCCGCGGGTGAGGTGGCCAGCAAGGTCGTGATCGCCTCGCTCGCCCCGCTCGACGACGACGAGCCCGGCGACGACCTGCTGACCATGCTGAGAGACGCGGTGGCCGGCGGCAACGCGGCCATCAGCGAACTGGTGGCGAACGACCCGGACCTCGACGGGATGGGCACCACGCTCACCGCGATGCTGTTCTCCGGTTCGCGCCTCGGCATGGTGCACGTCGGCGACTCGCGCGCCTACCTGTTCCGCAACGGGCAGCTCACCCAGATCACGCGCGACGACAGCTTCGTCAACGAGCTGCTCGAACAGGGCCGCATCACCGCGGACCAGGCCGCGACCCACCCGCAGCGCTCGCTGCTGCTCAAGGCGCTCACCGGGCACGAGGTGGAGCCGAGCCTGACCGTGCGCGAGGCCCGCGCGGGCGACCGCTACCTGCTGTGCTCGGACGGCCTGTCCGGCATGGTCAGCGACGAGACGCTGGCCGAGGCGATCCGCATCCCGGACCCGCAGGACTGCGCCGACCGGATGATCGAGCTCGCGCTCAAGGGCGGCGGCACCGACAACGTGACGGTCATCGTCGCGGACGTGGTGGACGTCGACTACGGCGAAAACGCCCCGATCGTGGGCGGCGCGGCCGGCGACGGCAGCGACCAGTACGACCACCAGGGCGACTCCCCCGCGGCCAGGGCACGCGCGCTGACCCAGCCGCCGCCTCCGCCGCCGCAGATGATCGCGCCGCCGGAGGAGCCGAAGAAGCGCCGCAAGTGGCGCTGGATCGTGGGCGTCCTGCTGGTGCTGGTGGTGCTGGGCGCGGGCGCGATCGCGACCCGCTACTTCGTGCTCAGCCAGTACTACGTCGGCGAGGGCGCCAATTCGGAGGTCGCGATCTTCCGCGGCGTGCCCGGCAGCATCCTCGGCATCCCGCTGCACCAGCAGGCCGAGGGCTCGTGCCCGTCCGGTGACCAGGTGTGCGACGAGCTGACCGTGCCGCAGCTGCAGCAGGACGCGCAGGCCGCGGTGCGCAACGGCGTGAAGAAGGACAGCCTGGCCGACGCGCGCGACTACATCGACAACTTCCTGCGCTACAAGACGCTGCGGGACTGCACCCAGACCACCATTCCCGGCGTGCCGACGCTGCCGAGCGAATCGACGAGCCAGCAGGCGGGGAGGGACTGCGCGACGACGACGGTGCCAGGTGGCGGTGGCTGATGAGCCAGCCACCGCTGTCGGACCAGGCAGCCTCCATCTACGCGACCAACCCCCCGCGGGAAATGCCGACCCGGCGTGGCACGGAACTGGCCATGCTGGGTTTCGCCGCGTTCATCGTGACGTGCGCGTTCGTGCTCGTGCAGGCGAACCAGGAGCAGGAGCTCTCCTGGTCGATCGTCTGGTACGGGCTGGCCTACCTGGGGCTGTTCTCGGTCGCCCACGCCGCCGTGCGCAAGTGGGCGGCGTACGCGGATCCGCTGATCCTGCCGTGCGTCGCGCTGCTCAACGGCCTCGGCCTGGTGATGATCTACCGGATCGACCTGGCCAACGCCGAGAAGGCGACGCAGGCCAGCAAGGACTTCACCGCGGACGCGCCGAAGCAGGTCTTGTTCACCGCGCTCGCGCTGGTGCTGTTCCTCGCCGTGCTGATCCTGGTCAAGGACCACCGGACGCTGACCCGCTACGGCTACACCGCCGGCCTGGTCGGCATGGTCGCGCTGGCGCTGCCCGCGGTGCTGCCCAGCTCGCTGTCCGAGGTCAACGGCGCGAAGGTGTGGCTGAAGCTGCCGGGCTTCTCCATCCAGCCGGCGGAGTTCTCGAAGATCCTGTTGATGATCTTCTTCGCGTCCTTCCTGGTGGCCAAACGCGACCTGTTCATGATCGCCGGCCGCAAGGTGTTCGGCGTCGAGCTGCCCCGCGCGCGTGACCTGGGCCCGCTGCTCATCGCGGCCGGTGTCTGCCTGCTGGTCCTGGTGTTCGAGAAGGACCTGGGCACCTCGCTGCTGCTGTTCGGCATCGTGCTGGTGATGCTCTACGTCGCCACCGAGCGCGCGATCTGGGTGGTCACCGGGCTGAGCTTCTTCATCGTCGGCTGCCTGATCGCCTACCAGCTGTTCACGCACGTCGAGCAGCGCGTGGCGAACTGGATCGACCCGCTGGCGACCTACTCCGACCCGGGCGGCGGCTACCAGATCGCGCAGGGCCTGTTCGGCCTCGGCACCGGCGGCGTCGGCGGCACCGGCCTCGGCGCCGGGCGCCCGGAGATCGTGCCGGAGTCCAACACCGACTTCATCACCGCCGGCCTCGGCGAGGAGCTCGGGTTCGTCGGGCTCGCCGCGATCCTGATGATCTACCTGCTGCTGGCCACCCGCGGCATGCGCAGCGCGCTGGCGGTGCGGGACACCTTCGGCAAGCTGCTCGGCTGCGGCCTGTCGTTCGCGATCGTCATGCAGGTGTTCGTGATCGTCGGCGGGGTCACCAAGCTGATCCCGATGACCGGCATCACGACGCCGTTCCTGTCCTACGGCGGCTCGTCGCTGCTCGCCAACTACATCCTGGTCGCCCTGCTGCTCCGCATCTCGGACGCGGCGCGGCGGCCCGCCCAGAAACCCCGGCCCAAGCAGCCGCAGCAGCAGGCTCCGCTGGCCGAGGCGCACACGGTGATGGTGCAGCGGCCGCCGGCCGGGGGCAATCCGACAGGGGAACCGACGGCATGAACAAGCCCATGCGCCGCGTCGGCATCGCCATGATCACCATGGTGGTGCTGCTGCTGGTCAACATCACCTACATCCAGGTGGTGAAGGCCGACGACTACCGCACCGACTCGCGCAACCAGCGGGTGCTGCTGGACCAGTACTCCCGGCAGCGCGGCAGCATCGTGTCGCAGTACGACGGCCAGGTGCTCGCCGACGTGGTGGCGACGAACGACAAGCTGAAGTTCGAGCGCCGCTACACCGACGGCCCGATGTACGCGCCGGTCACCGGCTACTACTCGGTGCGCTACGGCTCCGGCGGCCTGGAGCGCGCCGAGGACGACATCCTCAACGGCGAGGACCCGCGGCTGTTCGTGCGCCGCCTGTCGGACATGGTCACCGGACGGGACCCGCGCGGCGGCAACGTGCAGCTGACGATCAACCCGGCCGTCCAGTCGGCGCTGTACAACGCGATGACGTCGAAGGGCTACACCGGCGCCGCGGTCGCGATGAACCCGAAGACCGGCGAGATCCTCGCGATGGTCTCCACCCCGTCCTACGACCCGAACGCGCTGGCCTCGCACGACAGCACGGCCCAGCAGGAGGCGTGGACGCGGTTCACCGACGACCCGAAGGAGCCGATGCTCAACCGGGCGATCTCGCAGACCTACCCGCCGGGCTCGACGTTCAAGCTGCTGGTCGCGGCCGCCGAGCTGGAGAACGGCGCCACCGCCGACACCCCGGTGAGCAACGCGCCGAACGTGCAGCTGCCGGGCACCCGGGTCACGCTGGAGAACTACGGCGGCGCGGCCTGCCCCGGCACCACGTTCAAGGAGGCACTGGCGCACTCCTGCAACGTGCCGTTCGCGACGTTCGCCGGCCAGCTGGGCGCGGACAAGCTGAACCAGATCGCGGTCAACTTCGGCATCGGCACGCCGCTGTCGATCCCGATGAACGTGGCGCCGTCCAGCCTCGGTGAGATGGACTCGCAGGCCGCGCTGTACCAGAGCGGCATCGGCCAGCGCGACGTGCGGCTGACCCCGCTGCAGGACCTGATGCTGTCCGCCACGATCGCCAACGGCGGCATGGCCATGAAGCCGCAGCTGATCAAGAAGCTGCTCGCGCCGGACCTGTCCGACCTGGAGACCTTCTCGCCGCAGGAGCTGACCGGCACGCCGGCGCTGTCCGCGGAGAACGCGGCCGTGCTGCGCGACATGATGATCGCCTCCGAGGCCAACACCAAGGGCGGCGGCAAGCGCGCGAACATCCAGATCGCGTCCAAGACCGGCACCGCCGAGCACGGCACCGACCCGAAGGCCACGCCGCCGCACGCCTGGTACACCGCGTTCGCGCCGGCCGCCGACCCGCAGATCGCCGTCGCGGTCATCGTCGAGTCCGGCGGCAACCGCGGCCTGGAGGCCACCGGTGGCACCGTGGCGGCCGAGATCGGCCGCGCCGCGATCAACGCCCAGCTCGGGGGTGGGTAGCGCATGCTGTCCACCGGTCAGCTGCTGGCCGATCGCTACCGTCTCGTCCACCGCATCGCCGTCGGCGGGATGGGCGAGGTCTGGCAGGCCAGCGACACCCGGTTGGACCGGATCGTCGCGGTGAAGGTGCTCAAGGCCGAGCTTTCCCAGGACGCGGAGTTCCTGCACCGCTTCCGCACCGAGGCGCGCACGACCGCGTCGCTGAACCACCCCGGCATCGCGGCCGTGCACGACTACGGCGAAACGGTGGCGGGCGAGCACGCGATCGCCTACCTCGTGATGGAGCACGTCGACGGCGAGCCGCTGGCCGGGATCCTGATGCGCGAGGGCAGGCTGGCGGCCGACCGGACGCTGGACATCCTCGAGCAGGCGGGCAATGCGCTGCAGGCCGCGCACGAACGCGGTCTGGTGCACCGGGACGTCAAGCCGGGCAACATCCTGGTCACCCCGAACGGCACGGTGAAGGTCACCGACTTCGGCATCGCGAAGGCGGCCGACGCGGCGCCGGTGACCAGGTCCGGCATGGTCATGGGCACCGCCCACTACATCGCGCCGGAGCAGGCGCTCGGCCACGACGCGGAGCCGGCGAGCGACGTGTACTCGCTGGCCGTGTGCGGTTACGAGTGCCTGGCCGGGCACCGGCCGTTCCTGTCCGAGAACGCGGTCACGGTCGCGATGATGCACATCCGCGACCTGCCGCCGCCGCTGCCGCCGGACGTGCCACCGCACGCCCGCGCGGTCATCGAGGCGACCCTGGTCAAGGACCCGCGGCAGCGCTACAACAGCGGCGGCGAGTTCGCGGCCGCCATCGCCGCGGTCCGCAACGGGCACGCGCTACCGACGCCGTCCGGACTGGTGCAGACTTATGCCCCGGTCGTCGGCCCGGTGGCTGCCGTCGGCCCGGTTTCGCAGCCGGCGATGCAGCCGGTGAGCCCACCCGGTATGCCGCACCCGAGCGGGGTGCTGCCGATGCCGGTGCCACCACGGCGGCGGGTGCCGATCGCCGTGTGGGTGCTGCTGGCCGTTCTGGTGGCCGGGATCGTGGTGGTTCTGCTGGTGCTCCTGCCCGACTGGGGCGGCGACAGCGGAACCGGCCGGGTCCCGGGCGGTCAGGTCGGCACGACCGACATGGTTCCCGGCACGCGGCAACTCCCTCCCCCCGAAGAGACGACCTACGAGGCATGATGAGCACACCTTGGACGGAACGGAACGGCTTTCTCCGATGACTGCACCCAGGATGCTGTCCAACCGCTATGAACTGGGCGACACGCTCGGTTACGGCGGCATGTCCGAGGTCCACCACGGCACGGACGTCCGGCTGGGCCGCGAGGTCGCCGTGAAGATCCT
Source organism: Amycolatopsis sp. NPDC006131 (assembly GCF_040614175.1). NCBI lineage: Bacteria > Bacillati > Actinomycetota > Actinomycetes > Pseudonocardiales > Pseudonocardiaceae > Amycolatopsis > Amycolatopsis sp. NPDC006131. The sequence continues at coordinate 19,895 of NZ_JBEXTX010000063.1, read as the reverse complement.
GCGTGCCGACCTCGCCCGCGACCCCCAGTTCCAGGAGCGGTTCCGCCGCGAGGCGCAGAACGCCGCGGCGCTGAACCACCCGGCGATCGTCGCCGTGTACGACACCGGTGAGGCGCAGACCGAGTACGGTCCGCTGCCCTACATCGTGATGGAGTACGTCCGCGGCCGGACGCTGCGGGACATCGTCAAGACCGAGGGGCCGCTGTCGCAGAAGCGGGCCATGGAGGTCATGGCCGACGTCTGCGCCGCGCTCGACTTCTCGCACCGGCACGGCATCGTGCACCGGGACGTGAAGCCGGCCAACGTGATGATCACCGACCAGGGCGCGGTCAAGGTGATGGACTTCGGCATCGCCCGCGCGATGCACGACGGCCAGGCCGCGATGACCCAGACGGCCGCGGTGATCGGCACGGCCCAGTACCTGTCGCCGGAGCAGGCGCGCGGCGAGGGTGTGGACGCCCGCAGTGACGTCTACGCCGCGGGCTGCGTCCTGTTCGAGCTGATCACCGGCGAGCCGCCGTTCACCGGTGACTCGCCGGTCGCGGTGGCCTACCAGCACGTGCGGGAGGACCCGAAGGCGCCGTCGGCGGTCAACCCCGCGGTGTCGCCGGAGCTGGACGCGATCGTGCTGAAGGCGCTGGCCAAGGGCCCGGCCAACCGGTACCAGTCGGCCGCCGAGATGCGCGCCGACCTGGTGCGGACGCTGTCCGGGCAGCGGCCGTCGGCGCCGATGGTCATGACCGCCGACGAGCGGACGCAGGTGATCGGCGGGGCGCCCGGCCACGCGGCCGACTACGACTACGACCCCGACGCGGTCGAAGAGGACGAGAAGCGCCGGAAGCGCAGGCGTGTCACGGCCGCGGTGATCTTCACGTTGATCGCCCTCGGGCTGATCGCGTTCATCATGTGGCTGGCGGGCGCGTTCGAGTCGAAGCCGGCGACCGCGATGATTCCCGAGGTCAACGGCCAGCAGCAGGCGCAGGCCGAGGCGACGTTGCGGGACAAGGGTTTCACCAACATCGTGCTCGCGGACAAGCCGTGCGTGCGCCAGCCCAACGGCGTCGAGACCTGCTCGGCCGACGCGATCGGCAAGGCGATCAACACCGATCCCGCCGCCGGCGTGAGCGTCGCGCTCGACCAGAAGATCACGCTGTACATCGGACGCGCGCCGGCGAACGTCGCGGTGCCGAGCGTGCTCGGCAAGACCCGGGAGGAGGCCCTGGCCCTGCTCAACCAGGTCGGGCTGCTCCTGGACCCGAACGTCCAGGAGGTCGACGTCAACGACGAAGACCAGTACGGCAAGGTCCAGAGCCAGAACCCGAACGCGAACACGCAGATCGCGCAGGGCAGCACGGTGTCCATCAAGATCGGCAAGACGCCGAACATGGTGGAGGTCACCGACTACACCGGCCAGCAGTACGACGTCGCGAAGGCCGGCCTGGAGGCGCTCGGGTTCAGGGTCAGCAAGCAGGAGGCCGACTCCGACCAGCCGGAGGGCCAGGTCCTCAACCAGAAGCCGAACGCGGGCCAGCAGCGCGAGGGCTCGACCGTGACCCTGACGGTGTCGAACGGGTCGGAGCAGAGGATCTCGATGCCGGACCTGCGTGGCCTGACCCAGAACGAGGCGCTGCAGCGGATGCAGCAGCTCGGCTGGGACGGCCAGGTGAACTACCAGTCCGACAAGCTGTCCGACGAGGACATGGACGGCAAGGTCACCGGCAGCGTGCCGACGGCGGGCAGCCAGATCAAGAAGAACGAGACGATCACGCTGCTGATCGGGGATTCCGACAACAGCGGCGGTGGCGGCGGCAACGACAGCACGACCCCGACCACGCCGACGCGGATCCCCGGATTCCCGTAAACCCGTGAGTGACGAAGGGCCCGCTTCCCCCAGGGGAGGCGGGCCCTTTCGTTTGGCACACGATCAGCGAGTGGCTGTGACAGAACTGGCACACAACGCGAATAGCGTGCGGACATGGTCTCCGCTCCGCCGATACCCCCTGCCCGGATTCGGGAACCCGATCTCGCCTCGCGCGAGCCGATCGAGAGCGGCAAGCGATGGCAGGCGGTCGTGGCAGTGGCCGGTGGGACCGCCCTGATCGCGGCACAAGCCGCGCGGTACGGCAACTGGATCGTCGACGACGCCGCCATCACGTTCGGCTACGCCCGCGGTTTCGCGGAAGGTCTGGGGCCGGTTGTGCAGCCCGGCGCGGAAGCCGTGGAGGGGTACTCGAATCCCACGTGGACCGCGCTGCTGGCGATCGGCAAGCTGCTCGGCTTGTTCGACCGGGGCGCGATCCTCGGCATCCCGGACTACGTCCTGTTCCCGAAGGCGCTGGCGCTGGTGTGCTGTGCGGGCATCCTCGCCGCGGTCCACTCGGCGGCGACGGTCGTGGGGCGTCGGCCTTGGGTGGTGACCCTGGTCGCCGGGGTTGCGCTCGCGTCCGTGCCGTCGTTCGTGATCTGGTCGTTCTCCGGTCTGGAGAACTCGCTGTACGCGCTGGTGGTCGTCGCGCTCGCGGTGACGGTCTTCCGAGCCGTCCTGGCCGGGCGGTTGCGGACGCGGGGGGTCGCGGCGGCGGCCGGGGTACTCGCTGCGGCGGCGGCCCTGACCCGGCCGGAGGGCGCGGTCTACGCGGCGGTTTACCCGCTGGTGTTGCTGATCCACCTGCGCGGGCCGGTGCTGTGGTCGAGCGTCCGGCACGTCCTCGTCTCGGTAGCGGCGTTCGCGGTCCCGTACGGCGGGTACCTCCTGTGGCGTTACGCCGAGTTCGGGCGGATGGTGCCGAACACCGCCGTGGCGAAGAAGCAGGGCGTGCCGGAGATCGAGCAGCTGACCCGCGCCGGTGACCTGGTGCAGTACCTCGGGGCGCCGGCCGTGCTCGTGCTGGTCGTCCTGATCGGACTCGCCCTCGCCCGCTCCTCGTCGTGGCGAGACGGTCTGGTCGCGTTGCTGGTGCCGCTCGGTCTCGCGTCGCTCGCGTACGCGGTGCTCGAACCGGACTGGATGGGCCAGTTCCGGTTCGCCACACCCGTGTGGGCGCTGCTGGCGTTGATCGCCGCGCTCACGACGGTGGAGGTCTTCCGAGCCGCGCGAGCGCGTGGCCGCGCACTGATCACAGTCGCGCTCGTCGCGACGCTGCTGCCGTCCGGTGCGGTGCTCGCGGAGGCGGGCGAGAAGTTCAGCCGGACGCCGACACTGCCGATGTGCTTCATCGCAGACCGGTTCGGGCGGATGTTCAACCAGTACGCGGACATCCTGGGCGTGCAGGAGGGCTCGGTGCTCGAACCCGACCTGGGGGGCACGGCCTTGACCAGCCGGTTGCACGTGGTCGACCTGGCCGGTCTCGTGGACGCGAAGATCGCGGACTTCTACCACGACGGGGACATGGCGGGACTGCGCGACCACGTGTTCGAGACGGTCCAGCCGACGTTCGTGCACTTCCGCTTGTACTGGGGCGGAGTCACCGGACTCGCCGGCGATCCACGACTCGCACGCGACTACGTGCCGCTCTACGAGTACCCGCTCCCGGCCGAGTACGGCGGCGACTTCGTGCGCCGTGACGTGGCCGGCGACCCGGTGCTGCTCGACGCGGCACGGGAGTACGCCCGGGAGACGATCCCGGTGACGGAGAGCCGGATCAACGCGTGGGGCCTGCGGCAGTGCGGTGACACGCTGGCACCGGGACAGACGACGCTCGGACTTCACTGACCCCGCGGCAAGACCACGGTGAACACCGCACCGTCCTGTTCGGACACCGTGATGCGGCCGCCGTGGATGCGGGCGTTCTCCTGGGCGATCGCCAGTCCGAGTCCGCTGCCGGAGGTCGCCGTGCGCGCCCGGTCGCCGCGGGCGAAGCGGTCGAAGACCAGCTCGCGGAGATCCTCGGGAACACCCGGACCGGAGTCGGCCACTTCGGCCGTGACCACCCCGGGCCGCGTTCCGTCGATGGTGACGGTGATCGGCGCGGCACCGTGGGTGAGCGCGTTGGTCAAGAGGTTGCGGGCGATGGTGTGCACCCGCCGCGGATCGGCGCACACCGTCACGTCGCCGACCGTGTGAAGGGTGGTGCCGTCAGCGCCACCGACCAGGTCGATCGCCTCCGCCCACAGGTCGGCCAGGTCCAGGGGGCCGGCATGGAAGTCGGCCACACCCGCGTCGAACCGCGACATCTCCAGCAGGTCCTCGACGAGGTTCGCGAGGCGCCGCGATTGCACGGAAAGCAGCCGGGCGGCGCGCTGGCGGGCGTCCGGGTTCTCGCTGTCGACTCCGTCGGCGGCGGCGACCACCGTCGCCACCGGTGTGCGCAGGTCGTGTGCGACGTCGGCGACGAAACGGCGCTGCTGTTCCTCTTTCGCGCGCAGCTCCGCGATCGACCGCCCGACCTGCTCGGCCATGGCGTTGAACGACCCGGCCAGGTCCGCGAGCTCGTCGCCTCCCCGAACGACCAGGCGCGTGTCGAGCTCACCCCCGCCCAGCCGGATCGCGGCGTTCGCGACCGCCCGCACCGGCCGCTGGATCCGCTTGGCGGCCACCATCCCGCCCGCGATCCCGAGCACCGTCACCAGCAACGCCATACCGGCGAGGTTGCGCCGCAACTTCGACAGGTCCGCCCGCAGCGCGTCCAGGGTGTAGTACTCGACGAGCACAACGTGCTTGACGGGCGACCCGGCCAGCACCAGGAACGGTGAGTTCTCGGGCTCGGTGCCCAGCGGCTCGTCCCCCGCGCGAGCGGCGGACAGCAGCCATCCCGGCACCGCCACCGGCGGCTCGGCGCCGTGCAGTACCGCCTGCTCGCCGGTGTAGTCGAACACGCTCCACGCGACCGCGTGTTCGCGCGACATGTAGTCGATCACCCGGTCGGTGGACAAGTTCTGAGCGACGAACCGCACCTGGGCGAGATCCGACGCGAAGTCGGCGCGCGACGCCGAGTGGAAGCGCCGCGTGGTGTCGTTCGACTGGAGCTGGTAGGCCGCCAGCGCCATCGCCGCCGTCGCTGCCACCGTCACCACGACGACCGCGGCCGCGATGCGTGCGCGCAGACCGAAGTGCGGCCTCATGGCCTGGTCAGCCGGTACCCGAGGCCGCGTACGGTCCGAATCAGCTCGGGATGCGCGGGATCCTTCTCGATCTTCGCCCGCAGCCGGGCCACGGCGGCGTCGACCATGCGCGAATCGCCCACGTAGCCGTAGTCCCAGACCCGTTTGAGCAGCATCTGCCTGCTCAGCACCTGCCCCGGGTGGTTCGCGAACTCGACGAGCAGTTTCAGCTCGGTGGCGGTGAGGTTGAGCTCCGCCCCGTCGGCCCGCACCGTCAGGCCGTCGGTGTCCACCTCGAGGTGACCGACCTGCAACTTCGGGGTGGACGGCGCGGCACCGCGCCGCAGGATCGCCTTGATCCGGGCGTCGACGACCCGCGGTTCGACGGGTTTCACCACGTAGTCGTCCGCGCCGCCCTCCAGCCCGACGATGACGTCCACCGGGTCGCCGCGCGCGGTCAGCATGATGACCGGCACCAGGCTGCGGGCCCGGATGCGACGGCAGACCTCGAAACCGTCGACGTCCGGCAGCATGACGTCCAGCAGGATCAGGTCGACCACGCGTGCGCCGTCGAACAACTCCGCCAGCGCGCTCTCGCCGGACTCCGCAACGACCACGTCGTGCCCGAGCCCGCCGAGCGCGAGCGAAAACGCCTCCGCCAGTGCTTCGTCGTCCTCAACCAACATCACCGACGCCACGAACACCCCCAAACCGGTGTTCCGGCACGATACTCAAGCCCGCCGGTGCACGAGCCAGCCCGTGGCCGCGGCACTCGCCACCAGCAGCAGCGCGCCACCGAGCAGGCCGAGCGCCACCGCGCCGCTGTGGGAGCCCGCGCCGGTCAGGGAGCGCAGCATCGGGTTCACCACCGGCACCCACCGGACCAGCAGCACGACCCCGAGCAGCGCCAGCGCGGCCAGCACGGTGTAGCCGATCCGCGGGAGCAGCAGCCGCGAGCAGGGCAAGCCGAGCGCGATTCCGGCCGCCGCGCAGGCCGCGTGCGCTACCACCCCGTCGGTCAGGACGGCGGCGGGCAGACCGTGGTGCACCAGGGCCGCCCACGCCAGGGACACCGCGGTGAGCACCACGCAGCAGAGCGCGGCCGCGGCCACGAACCCGGCGAGCACAGTGGACAGCCGGCGGGCGTGGACCAGCGTGATGAGCCGCTGAACCGGGTCCTCGGCGTCCACCAGCGCGATGGTCAGCCAGCACGCCACGACCGTGAGACCGCCCGCGCTGACGGCGAACTCCGGCGGAACCGGCGCCGTCGGATCGTTGTACAGGACGGCGAGCAGGACCAGGTAGGCCAGCGACGGCGGCAGCCAGCGCTGCGAATGCCCGAGCAGCGCGAGCTGGTAGCGGATCACCGGCGTGCCTCCGGGGTGTCGACCCGCACCACCGACCAGCCGCCGCTCAGCGCCTTGAGCAGCAGTTCGTCCGCGCTCTCCGCGGCGACGGTCAGTTCGACGTGGTCGCCGTCGTGGTGGGTGGCGAGCACCCCGGGCAGGTCCACCGAGCCGGAGCCGCGCAGCACCACGCGTGCGGCCCGGTCCACCACCCGCAGCACGCCGTCGGTCAGGCGGAAGACCTCGGTCGCGTGGGCGTGGGCGCGCTCGTCGCGGTGCTCGGTGAACACCACGCTCGCCCCGCGGGCGCTGGTCTCGGCGATGATCTCGGCCAGCACGCCGTGCGCGTCCGGGTCGAGCCCGGACCACGGTTCGTCCAGCACGAGCAGGTCCGGTTCGGTCAGCAACGCCTGGGCCAGCCCGACTTTCTGCGCGTTGCCCTTCGACAGCTGCCGCAACGGGGCGCGCGGGCCACCGGCCAGCGCCAGCCGGTCCAGCAGCGCCCGCGGGTCCACTTCGGATGCTCCGGAGATCCGGCCGAGGTGCCGCAGGTAGGCGAGCGCGCTCATCCGCGTCGAAGCCGGCAACCGGTCGGGCACGTACCCGACGCGCGGGCGGCCGGTCACCGTGCCGGACGTGGGCCGGGACAGTCCGGCGAGGATCCGCAGGAGTGTCGACTTGCCGGAGCCGTTGGCGCCGACGATGCCGACCACGGTCCCGGGGCGCACGTCGAGGTCGACCCCGGTCAGCACCGGGGCGTCACCGTAGCGCTTGCCGACCCCCAGCAGCCGGATCACGCAGCGGCGGCCTTCTGCAACGCCGCGACCTCACGCTCCAGCGCGTCGACCACGGGCGCCTGGACCGGGTGCCCGGCGGTCGCCATCCAGTTCGCCAGCATCCGGTGACCGCCCTGCGTCAGGACCGACTCGGGGTGGAACTGCACGCCCTCGACCGGCAGCTCGCGGTGCCGCATGCCCATCACCACACCGGACTCGGTGCGCGCGGTGACCTCGAAGGAGTCCGGGATCGTCTCCGGCAGCACGGTCAGCGAGTGGTAGCGGGTCGCGGTGAACGGGTCGGGCAGGCCGGCCAGCACGCCGCTGCCCTCGTGGTGCACCTGGCTGGTCTTGCCGTGCAGCAGCTCCGGCGCGCGGTCCACCGTCGCGCCCCACGCCACGCCGATCGCCTGGTGGCCGAGGCAGACGCCGAGCATCGGGGTGTGAGTGTCGGCACACTTGCGCACGACGTCGATGCTCTGGCCGGCGCGCTCCGGGGTGCCCGGGCCGGGCGAGACGAGCACCCCGTCGAACTCCGGCACGCGGTCGAGGTCGACGACGTCGTTGCGCCAGACAGTGCATTCGTTGCCGAGCTGGGCCAGGTACTGGACCAGGTTGTAGACGAAGCTGTCGTAGTTGTCGACGACCAATACGCGCATGCCGCCCAGCGTACCGGCGTCCACGATGTGGACCGCAATTCATATCACAGTGAAAGTAAGGGTCACCTATCTTTACCGTGGCAAGGGTGAGCCGCAGTCCTCTTCGCGTCGCCATCGTGGGCGCCGGCCCCGCCGGCATCTACGCCGCCGACATCCTCGACAAGTCCGACGCCGACGTCAGCATCGACATCTTCGAACGCATGCCGGCGCCGTTCGGGCTGATCCGGTACGGCGTCGCGCCCGACCACCCGCGCATCAAGGGCATCGTCACCGCGCTGCACAAGGTGCTCGACCGGCCCGGCATCCGCCTGCTCGGCAACGTCGACTACGGCACCGACATCAAGCTGGACGACCTGCGCGAGTTCTACGACGCGGTCATCTTCGCCACCGGCGCGATGAGCGACCGCGCGCTGAACATCCCGGGCGTCGACCTGCCCGGCAGCTACGGCGCCGCGGACTTCGTGTCCTGGTACGACGGCCACCCGGACGTCCCGCGCACCTGGCCGCTGGACGCGACCAGTGTCGCCGTCCTCGGTGTCGGCAACGTCGCGCTGGACGTCGCCCGGGTGCTCGCGAAGACCGCGGACGAGCTGCTGACCACCGACATCCCGCCGAACGTGTACGAGGGCCTGAAGTCGAGCAAGGTCACCGACGTGCACGTGTTCGGCCGCCGCGGGCCCGCCCAGGCCAAGTTCACCCCGCTCGAGCTGCGCGAGCTGGACCACTCGCCGAACGTCGAGGTCATCGTCTACCCCGAGGACATCGAGTTCGACGACGGCTCGATCGCCGCGATCCGCGCCTCCAAGCAGGTCGACATGGTGGTCAAGACGCTCCAGGAGTGGGCGATCCGCGACCAGGGCGACCGGCCGAAGCGGCTGCACCTGCACTTCTTCCACTCGCCGGCGGAGATCCTCGGCGACGACCGGGTCACCGGCCTGCGCACCGAGCGCACCGAGCTGACCGGCGACGGCAACGTCCGCGGCACCGGCGAGTTCCACGACTGGGACGTCCAGGCCGTGTACCGCGCGGTCGGCTACCTGTCGTCCGAGCTGCCGGAGATCCCGTTCGACCACGACAGCGGCACGGTCCCGAACGAGGGCGGCCGGGTGCTGGACATCGACGGCGACCAGTTGCCGGGCGTGTACGTGACCGGCTGGATCAAGCGCGGCCCGGTCGGCCTCATCGGCCACACCAAGGGCGACGCGGCCGAGACGATCCGCAACCTGCTGGCCGACGCGGACCAGCTGACCGCGCCGAAGCAGGCCGACCCGGACGCGATCACGTCGTTCCTCGCCGACCGCGGCGTCCCGTTCACCACCTGGGAAGGCTGGGGCAAGCTGGACGCGCACGAACGCGCCCTGGGCGAGCCGCAGGGCCGTGAGCGCGTGAAGGTCGTGGAGCGCGAGGAGATGATCCGCGTCTCGCGCGGCTAGTTCACCGACACCTGGTTGAACGGGAGCATCGGCTCCAGCCAGGGGAACACGACGAACAGCAGCAACGCGATAACGCCGAGCACCAGCACGAGCGCGATCAGAGCCCGGACCGCGACCGGTCCGGGCAGCTTGCGCCAGATCCAGCCGTACATCACACGCCTCCGATCGCCTGCAGCAGCTGTTCGTAGGTGGCACCCGGGGTCTTCGGGTACTGGTTGGTCAGCACCGCGTGCACGATCAGCCGCTGCTTGTCGGAGAACCGCGGGTGGCAGGTGGTCAGCGTGAGCAGGGCGACCTGCTGGGCCGTCGGCAGCACGTCGGTGGTCTGGTGCGGCACCGGCGCGACCACCTCGCCCTGGTCCGGCCGCACGATCTCCCGGCCGAAGGTGCGGCCGTACGGGCCGCCGTCCGGCGCGTCCGTGCGCAGCGTGCCGACGTTCGCGCACTGCGGCCGCGCGGCCTTGTCCGCGTTCCAGTTCGCGAGCTCGTCGGAGTGCGGCAGGACGCGGTAGACGAAGAAGTCGCTCTGAGTCTCGATCACGATCGCGTCGCACGAAGCGAGCAGGTCGAGGTCGTTGAACGGGGCGCCCTTGCCCACGCGGTGCCCGGCGACGGCGAAGTTCCCCGGCTCGCCCGGCAGCGCGGTGCCCTTGTAGTGCCCCGGCCCGACTTCGAGCGCCTTCGCGTCGGTGCCCTCCTGGATCGTGAAGTGGTAGTCCGCGCCGAAGCTCGGGATGTACATCTTCGCGAACGCCTCGCCGTCGATCAGGTCGGCGTGCAGCGTGCGGCCCTGCGCCCAGTCCTGGTCCAGCGCCACCGTCGCGCTGGCCTGCTTGCGCGCGGAGAACAGGTCCGTGACGTAGAGCTCGTAGACCACGAACAGGAGCACGACGAGTCCGGCGGTGATCAGCAGTTCGCCGATCGTCCGCACGGTCCTGGCGAAACCGCCACCGGACTTCTGCGGTGGCGGGGCGTCGAGGACTGCCACGCGCGCTCCTCTCTCGGGGACGCTTACGTTAACGTGTGAGGTAGGAGGTGGATGCGCACCACCTGGCCAAACCCGAACACCGCGAGGTTCCGATGCCCAAGTCCAAGGTCCGCAAGAAGACGGCTTACACGCCGCCGGCCGATCGGCGCACGCCGGTCAAGGTGCGTGCCGCTGGGCCGTCCAGCCTGATCTACAAGATCGTGATGTTCGGGCTGATGCTGCTCGGCCTGGTCTGGCTCGTCGTGAACTACATCGCGGGCGACAAGATCCCGTTCATGGCGGACCTCGGCAACGGCAACTTCGCGGTCGGCTTCGCGTTGATGATCGTCGGTCTGCTCATGACGATGCGCTGGCGCTGAGCGGAAGATCACAGCGATTGCCCCGAACAGCCGCTTGACCACTAATTACAGCACTGTGACTTTTCCCCAGTGTGGATAACCACTGTGGATAACTCGTCTCCGCACTGGGCTCCGCGACCCGTTCTGGTCGGAGCCGGTTGTGCCGCGGCCGTTTTCGCGGCGGCCGCGGCGGTACTGGCGAGCGACCGCATGGGCACCGTGTTCTTCGCCGTCGCGGCGATCGCGCTGACCGCGTTGTCCCTGCACGGTTTGCTCGTCCGCCCCCGTCTCACCGCGGATCCGCGTGGGCTGCGGATCCGCACCACGACGGGAAAACACGACCTGCACTGGCCCGAGGTGACCGCGCGCGTGCGCACCACGCGCCGCCTCGGCCGCGACTCGGCGACGCTGGAAATCGAAGCGGGCGAGCAGCTGTTCGTCTTCGGCTGGCTCGAACTCGGCGCCGACCCGCGTGACGTGCTCGACACGCTGACCGCGTTGCGGCCCTAGCCGGGGATCCCGCAGTACAGCTCGTCACCACGGTAGCCGCACACCACGCTCGCCAGCTGCGCGTCACGCACGAACACCAGCACCAGCAACGCGATCAGCAGCACCGCCACCGCGCCGCCCTGCCAGTACTGGCGCCCCTTCGCCGGGGCGTACACCATCGCCGCCGTGACGAGCGCGCCGACGACCAGGCCACCGAGGTGGCCGAGCAACGAGATGTTCGGCAGCGACACGGTGATGATCAGGTTCAGCACGATCGTGCCGATCGCGTACGCCGGGTTCAGCCGCAGCCGGATGACGGCGACGAGCATCGCGCCCAGCAACCCGTAGATGGCACCGGACGCCCCCGCCGTGCCCCGGTCGACCCCGTCGAACAGGTACACCGCCACCGCGCCGCCCAGCAGCGACACCAGGTACAGCGCCGTGAAGCGCACGCGCCCCAGCAGCGTCTCCATGTCGCGGCCGAGGATCCACAGGGCGAGCATGTTGACCGCGAGGTGGATGGGGCCGTAGTGCAGGAAGCCGGACATGACCAGCCGCCACCACTCGTCTTCGCCCGCGATCGCCAGCGGCCACAACACCCCGTCGCCGAACAGCGCCGCGGTGTCGTTGCGGGTCAGGCTGCCCGCCTGCGACACCGTGACCACGTACGCCAGCACGTTGAGCACGATGAGGATCGGCGTGACCACCGGCCGGTGCGAAACCTGGGCGCCGGCGACCGTGCGCGGCGTGTAGCGCTGGACGTTCTGCTCGCGCCGCCCGGTCTGCACGCAGTCGATGCACTGGTAGCCGACCGAGGCCTCACGCAGGCAGTCCGGGCACGCCGGACGGCCACACCGGACACAGCTGAGCCCGGTGGGGCGCGACGGGTGCCACCAGCAACCGGGCAGGGCCGACTGCTGGGGCGGCTGCGAGGCAGGCGGGTGGGGAGGCATGTTCACGATGCCTCCAACCTACCCTGGCTCAGCCTGCGCGTTCGATGTCGATCTTCTCGATGACGACGTCCTGCAGCGGCTTGTCCGCCGGGCCGGTCGCGGTGTTCGCGATCGAGTCCACGATGTCGCGCGACTGCTGGTCGGCGACCTCGCCGAAGATCGTGTGCTTGAAGTTCAGGTGCGGCGTCTTGGCCACGGTGATGAAGAACTGCGAGCCGTTGGTGCCCGGTCCCGCGTTCGCCATCGCCAGCAGGTACGGCCGGTCGAACTGGAGTTCGGGGTGGAACTCGTCGCCGAACTGGTAGCCGGGGCCGCCGCGGCCGGTGCCGGTCGGGTCGCCGCCCTGGATCATGAAGCCCGAGATGACGCGGTGGAAGATCGCGCCGTCGTAGAACGGGCCGGAGTTCTCGCCCTTGGCGTTCGGGCGCTGGTACTCCTTCGTGCCCTCCGCGAGGCCGACGAAGTTGGCCACCGTCTTGGGGGCGTGATCAGGGAAAAGGTTGATCCGGATGTCCCCGGCGTTGGTGTGCAGGACGGCGGTCGCCTTCGCACCAACGAGGGATTCACTGCTCTGGGTCACCGCTTCATCGTGCCATCCGCAGCGAGATCGGCCGGAAACGGGCAGGATGGTTACGGGGATGGAACGTGAGACGAAACGATTGTCGAGGTGAAAGGCCATGACCCGAGCTGCGGACTCGGTGGGTGAGTCGGTCAAGGCCGGCTTGCTCGGCCTGAGCAAGCGGGCCGTCGAGGTCGGCAAGGCAGGCGCCGAGGTGACCGCTCAGGCCGCCCATGCGGCCGAGAAACGGCTTTCCGAGAGCACCGAGGAGGCGCGCAAGGAAGCCGCCAAGCGGGGCCGTCAGGCCCGGAAGGACCTGAGCAGGGCCAGCAAGCAGGCGCGCAAGGAGGCCGCGGCGCGGCTCGCCGAGCTGCGCAAGCCCGGCCGCAAGGCCCGCAAGGCCGCGGTGCAGGCCGCGAAGGCCGCCGGCGAGTCGAAGCGCAAGGCCAAGAAGGACTTCAAGCAGGCGAAGAAGGACTTCCGGGCCGCGCTGGAGGAGGCGAAGCTGGCCGCCAAGGGCACGAAGAAGAGCCGCAAGTGGCCGCTCTTCCTGGTGCTGGGCGTCCTGGCCGCGGCGGGCGCCGCGGTCGCGCTGCGTGACAAGCAGGAGCCGCCGGTGGCCACCGAGCCGCCGCGCGCCGCGCCGAAGCCGGCCACCCCGGAGTCGACGGCGAACGGCCAGCACGCGCCGAGCCCGTCACCTGCGGAAAAGCAGAACTGACACGTTCCACCGGAGGTGCCGCTCGGCTCTGAGCCGAGCGGCGCTTCCGCCTGCGCGGGCGACGTCCGCGGGATGCCCGCACATGCGAAAACGGCCGCTTTCCCTACTGGTACCGAAGGGAAAACGGCCGCTTCGCGCGCGTGGCCTGCCTCAGGCGGCGGCCGCGTGCTTGTCGATCAGCTTGCCCAGGCGGGGCAGCGCCTCCTCGACGTTCTTCTTGCCGTTCGGGCGCAGCTTCTCGTAGACCTTCTTGATGCTGTCGCGGCTGCTCTTGGCGGCGCGCGCGTCGGTCACGCCCAGCAGCGCGTCGGCGGCCTGGTCACCACGGCTGGACAGGTAGGCGCCGAAGTCGCCGCCACCCTGGCCCTTGAAGTCGGCGTAGAACGGCTCGAGCGCGGCGGTGAAGTCGTCGAGCAGGCTGTCGACGGCGGAGCCGATGATGCCCGGCTTGATCTTCTTGACCGCGGCGAAGCCGGTCTTGATGACGGCGCCGGACACGCCGCCCTTGTCCGAGACCTCTTCGTCGACCAGCGTCTCCAGGTCGGTCACAACGGCCGGACGCCTGCTGGAGTCGAGCAGGATTTCCTTGAGGGTGTCAGCCACGAATGTCTGTCCTTCTTCACATCGAGGTACACGGGGGGCTTCTCGCAGCCCGTGGCACGGCGCCGGCCGCAGGTCTCGACCGAACGCGTGCTGGTCCTCCCCCGGCTGCGAGGTGCGATCAGGGTAATACAAGATCAACTTGACACTGCACCCTGGCGGCCTTAAAGCCGCGAGATCGCCTGCCGGGCAACGGTTCTCGCCTTCACCGTCTGTTGCTGATCGGTGGTCACCACGACCGCCGTACCGCCCTTGGCCACGGCATATACCGCGCCGTCCGGTTTCGCTGCGTAACCGCCCTGCCACCCTGGCGGATCGGTCGCGGGGTTGCTGGTGGCCACCGGGGCCGCCTGGTCGACGATCGCCTTCGCCACCGCCGGATCGCCGGTGTAGACGCGCACGGTCAGTTGGAGCTTCCCGGAGCGCGCGTAGAAGAAGCACGTCGGGTGCGGCTGGTCGGCGGAGACCTCCACCTTCGACACCCGCTGCCCGTTGGCGTCCGCGACGAACGAGTTCTCCAGGTACGGGCAGGGCGCGGCACGGGCCGGCGTGGGCTCCGGCGGCAGCTGCACGGCGGTCGTCGCCGGCGCACTCGGGGACGGCGGCGTCTCCGGAGCCTGCTGGGCGGCACAACCGGCCAACGCGGCGGCCGCGATCAGGGCGGGCAGAACTCGTCGCATAACCCGATCAGTGAACCACCCGGCGCCCGCCGGGTTGTGGCGGGCGCACCGCTACAGCAGGGTAGAAGGCACTACTCTACGTGTTCGTTCGGAGGCGAAATGTATTCACGTCGGGCCGCCGGTGGCGTGCTCGCCCTGGTGACCGGAGCCGCCCTGCTGGCTGGGACCGCGCCCGCGCAGGCCGTCGCGGCCGAATTCCCGGCCGGCGACGAGGGCTACCACACCTACGCCGAGGTCACGACGGAACTGCAGAAGGCGACCGCGAACCACCCGGACATCGCGGTGCTCTCCAGCGTGGGCAAGTCCTACGAGGGCCGCGAGCTGAACCTGGTGAAGATCAGCGACAACGCCGCCGCCGACGAGGGCGAGCCCGAGGTGCTGTTCACCTGCAACCAGCACGCCCGCGAGCACCTGACCACCGAGATGTGCCTGCACATCGTGCAGCGCTTCACCGACGGCTACGCGACCGACCCGCACATCCGCTCGCTGGTCGACGGCCACGTGATCTGGGTGATCCCGAACGTCAACCCGGACGGCTCGGAGTACGACATCTCGGACACCGACTACAAGTACTGGCGCAAGAACCGCAGGCCCGTGGACGGCGGCAAGATCGGCACCGACCTCAACCGCAACTGGGGCTACAAGTGGGGCTGCTGCGACGGCTCCAGCACGCGGCCCGCCTCGGACACCTACCGCGGCCCGTCGGCCTTCTCCGAGCCGGAGACGCAGGCCGTGTCGAGGTTCGTCGACTCCCGCGCGTCGGGCGGGAAGCAGCGGATCAAGGCGCACATCGACTTCCACACCTACTCCGAGCTGGTGCTCTGGCCGTTCGGGCACACCGAGGAGGACACCGGCGAGGGCATGACGGCCGAGGACAACGCCCGCTTCCGCGACGTCGGACAGCGCATGGCGGCGACCAACGGGTACACCGCCCAGCAGTCCAGCGATCTCTACGTCACCGACGGTGACATCAACGACTGGATGTGGGGCACCCACAAGATCCTGACGTTCACCTTCGAGATGTACCCGACGAGCCCGTTCCCCGGCTTCTACCCGCCGGACGAGGACATCGTGCGGGAGACGACCCGCAACGACGCGGCCGTGGACATCCTGATCTCCGAGGCGCGCTAGACAATCGATCCAGGTTTTGTACATCATGCCCAGGTGACCGATGCCGACGCGGTGCTCTCCGCGCTCCGACCCGTGCTCGACGGCCTGGCCGCCACCTTCGGCGGCAACTGCGAGGTCGTCCTGCACGACTACCGGCGGCCGGAGGGCTCCGTCGTCGCCGTCGCGGGCGAAGTCACCGGCCGGGCGCCCGGCGGCTCGATGAGCGAGCTGGGGCTGAGCCTGCTCAAGCAGGGCCGCGACGCGCGCGACCAGATCAACTACCTGACGCGCACCCCGGCCGGGCGCGTGATCAAGGCCTCCACGATGCTGCTGCGCGACCGCGACGGCGAGGTGTTCGGGGCGCTGTGCGTGAACCTGGACGTGACCGACCTGCGGCACGCGGCCGTGCTGCTCGGCGAGCTGGCGGCGGTGACCGCGCTGCCCGACGCGACCACGACGTTCACGAACGACGTCGGGCAGCTGATCCGCGCGGTCGTGGCCGAGGAGGAGCTGAAGCTCGGCCGTCCGGTGAGCCGCATGACGCGCGCCGAGCGGCTGGACCTGTTCCGGGCCCTCGACGAGCGCGGGCTGTTCGCGCTGCAGAAGGCCGTGCCGGAGGTGGCCGCCGCGATGGGGATCTCCCGCGCGTCGGCCTACAACCACCTGGCCGAGATCAGGTCCTAGGCGGCAGGCCGAAGACGTTCCACGGCGGACGCGGGGTGTCCAGCGCCTCGTCGTCGTGGATCGGTTTCGCGTTGCCGCGGAACCGGTCCAGCTCCTCGCCGCTGGTGACGCGGGCCGGGAAGGCCGCGGACGCGGCGCGGCGGGTGATCTCGTCGACGGGCAGGTCCGCGCGCGAGGCGACCAGCACGACGTTGCCGAACCGCCGCCCGCGCAGCACCCCGGAGTCGGCGAGCATCACGACGTGCGGGAACACGGCGCCGATGGTGGCGACGACGCGGCGGGCGAACTTCAGGCCCGGCCCGTCGGCGACGTTGATCAGGTACGTGCCCGCCGGCCGCAGCACCCGCGCGACGTCGGTGGTGAACTCCAGGGTCGCCACGTCGCCCGGCATCTTCGCGCGCTGGAAGACGTCCGCGACGACCAGGTCGGCCGAGTCGTCGCGGCGCGTTGCGACGCCCTCGCGGCCGTCGGAGATGCGCACCCGCAGGTTCGGGACCGCGCGCAGGTCGAGCTGTTCGCGGACGAGGTCGATGAGCGGCTCGTCGGCGTCGAAGACGAGCTGCCGCGAGCCGGGCCGCGTGGCCGCGATGTAGCGCGGCACGGTGCAGCCCGCGCCGCCGAGGTGCAGCGCCTCCAGCGGGCCGCCGGCGAGGCAGTCGATCACGTCGCCGATGCGCCGCACGTACTCGAACTCCAGGTGCGTCGGATCGTCCAGGTCCACATAGGACTGCGCGACCTCGTCGACGGTCAGGAGCCAGGCGTTGGGGCGGTCGGCGTCGGCGAGCAACTCGGCGAGTCCGAAGCGGACCGGGTAGCGGCCTGGAACCGGTCGGGCGGCGCCGCGCCGCTTCGTGCCTCTGCCTGCCATTGCCGCAACTCTACGTGACGCGGCGGCAGCGTTCGCTCAGCGCGTCGACCCGCTTGGCCAGCGCGTTGTAGTCCGCCTCGGTGCGGGCGTCCGGGATGTCGTCCAGCAACCGCACGTAGTCGTTGATGATCGAGGCGGGGTGCCGTCCGTCGAGGTCGATGATCTGCTGGGCCAGCACCGCGGCTCCGGCGTTGAGCCTGCTGCGGGCGTCGCCTTCCGCCGTCCGCTGTTCCTGCACGCGGATCGCGAGCCGGGCGGCGCGCCGGGCCGCGAGGTTGAGACCGACCGCGCCGAGGACGACGGCCAGCACCGCGGCTCCGGCGATGAGGAACCGCGGCAGCGGCGCGCTGACCTCACGCGCGCCGTCCGGGACGGTGCCGGCGCGGACGAGCAGGTCGTAGTTCACCGCGGCGACCTTGATCGCCTCCAGTGGCCGGTCGGCGAACTGGTCGATGCCGCGCTTGATGATCTGTTCGGCCACGAAGGCCTTGCCGAAGTTTTCGTCGTCGCGGTCGGGCAGGAGCGCGCAGCCGTAGGTGTCGTACTCGTCGCCGTCCTGGCTGAGCAGCAGGACGAGGTTGCCGTCGGCGGCGCGCTCGACGTCGTCACAGCCGTCGCGGAGGTCCGCGCCGGGTTCGTCGAGGATGACGACGAGCCGCCGGTTGCCGATGACCCGTTCGGCCGCGGCCTCGTCGAGGTCCACCCCGTCCGCGACGTACACCGAGGACGTGCGCACGTCGCGGGCCATGTCGCCGTCGAAGATCCCGCCGGTCCACAGTGCCCAGAGCGCGAAGGCGAAGCAGACGACGGTGGCGATGCCGAAGGTGCTGCGGAAGAACTTCGTCATGCCAGCCTGCCCCGGAGGTAGACAACGGGCCGGTACTCCCGGCGCTTCAGGGTCTTCGCCACGTGGTCGAGTTCGGCCTCGGCGTCGTCGAGGAGCGCGGCGACGTGCTGGTCCGGCAGCTTCTGGGCGACGGCTTCCCGCGCGGACTGGAGGGTGGCGATCGCCCTGGTCAGCGCGGGGTCGGTGGTGTCACCGGTGAGGCCGGAGACCTCGATGGCCAGCGCGGTGAGGCCGGCCATCCGCACACTCGCGCCCGACCGCCGTTGCGCGGCCGTGCGCACCGCCCGCGCCGTCAGGACCAGGAAGACCACCGCGCAGGCCGCGAAGATCCACGGCAGCGCGGGCAGCGCGACCCGGACGGGGTCGAACGGCTGGTACGGCAGGGGGCGGTCGAACAGGCCCGCGTAGCGGACGTCGGTGACGCGGTCGAGGTAGGCGCCGAGGATGTTGCGCTGCGGGTAGGCGTAGAGGCTGAGCCGGTCGCTGTACTGGCCGTAGAAGCTGGCCGCCGCGACCTCGGCGAAGTCGGCGGCCTGCGGCCCGTGGTACTCGACCCACTCGCCGACCATGACGACGATCGGCTTGCCCGGGAAGACGCTGGTCAGCGCGGTGCCGTAGTCCGGGATGGGCTGCCCGGCCTGCTGCCGCGGGAGGACGACGAACAGCGCGCCGTTCGGGAAGGCGTCGGCCGCGGAGGGGATGTCGGTCATGCCGTGCACGCCGGTGGCGCGTAGGTCCGCGACGACGGGTTCGAGCTCGGCGGCGGTCGGCTGGCGGTACCGGATGGTGTCGGTGTCGGGTGGTTCGGGCCGGTCCTGGATGTGGGCGATCAGGAAGAGCAGCAGGTCGGTGACGTCACCGGCGGCGAACTGGGCGCGCCAGCCGGTGAGCCGGTCGGCGACGACCTGGCCGGGGTCGCCGGTGACCTGGGTGCCCATGATCGTGATGTTCGCGTTCTCGACGTCGCGGACTCGGTCGCGCTCGGCCTTGTCCAGCCCGGGCGGGGCGACGAGGATGCGGACGTCGGTGCCGCCGATCGCCGCGCGGACCTGCTGTTCGTCCCACCGCGCGATCGAACCGGGCAGGCGGGTGACCGGGTTGGCGGCGACGAGCGCGGTCATCTCCTCCACGGAGGGGACGGTGGTGTCGCTGAGCTCGCCGGCCTCGCCCTCACGGATGGGTTCGGTGTGCGTCGGCGACTGCCCGTAGCTGACGTCGAAGGCCTGCCCCTGGGCAACGAGGAAGACGACGAGAACGCCGATCGCGGCGGCGAGGCAGCCCCAGCGCAGCCATTCGAGCCCGCGCTTCACGCGTCGCGCCACAGCTGATCGGCCCGGCGGGCGGCGTGCTCGGCGGTCTCGGCCGCGCCGGTGCCGCCACCGTCGGCGAGCAGGCGCTCCGCCTTGGCGAGGAGGTGTTCGGCCTCTTCGACGTCGGTCCGGGCGGCATCACGACTGATCTGCGCCCTGGCGACAGCCGCCCGCGCCGACGACCAAGCGGTGCCGGTGGAGCGGCGCCGGTCGCGCCACCGCGGAAGCAAGACGACACCACCGCCCGCGAGGACGAGCACCACGGCAGCGGCGAGCCAGACGGCCAAGGAGGACAAGGGAACCCCAGTGGATCAGGTGATCAACGAGCCCTGATTGTCCATGATCGGAAGGCCGGGCGCGACAGGTTCACCCAAGATGTCACATCAGACGCTTCGCCCTCCGGTGCCCCCTTACGCGACCAACGCAACCACACGCGGGGGGTTCGGGGGCGCGCCCCCGAGCGGGGCGTGGGGGCAGAGCGGAAGAGCGTCGGG